>JAEVZQ010000009.1 GCA_023392135.1 Pseudomonadota bacterium
CCGTGGAATTGCGCGACGGCCAGAGCTTTGCCATTGCCGGTCTGCTGCAAACGAACCATACCAAGGATCTTCGCCAGCTTCCCTGGATCGGCGAGGTGCCGGTGCTTGGCGCCTTGTTCAGCAGCGCCTCCTACGAAAAACGCGAATCCGACCTCGTCATCATCGTCACGCCGCGTCTCGTGCGGCCGGCCGTTCCCGGTCAGAAACTGCTGACGCCGCTCGACCAGTCGGTGCCCGCATCGAAGCGCGACTTTTTCATGCGCGGACGCATGGAGGTGCCGAAACACTTTTCGGCGCCCTACGGCCACATCCTGGATCTGAATGGATGGAACACTTTCACGGAGGTGAACCATGTACCGTACAAATAGGCCCGCCGTTTCGGGATTGCTTGCCGCAGCTCTCGGCTGCACCCTGTTTTTCTGGCAGTGCTCCGAGTACGATACCTTCGCCGACTATGGCGGACCGCACGACAGCATAACGATACACGCCGGCAACGCGGTCGCCCACAACATCGCCGTGCAGACGATCAATCCCTGGCCCGATAACGTCGGCAACGCGCGGATCGATATAGACGGCCAGCGGCTGATGAACGGCATCGCGCGCTACAAGGCGAACGCGAGCCTGCCGCCGCAAGGACTGTCAACTCAGGCGATCATCAACGGAGATTAGCTCGCCGTTCAGCTGGCCGCGCCGGAGGCAGCATGATCAGTCGTGTTCTAAAGAGAGCAATTCACGCGGGCCGCCGCTTTGGCGCGGCGCAGCGTGGGGCCGTCCTGGCCTACGTTACAGTATCCCTGCCGGTGCTGATCGGCTTTTCCCTGCTTGCAGTCGATGCCGCGCGGCTCGGCAATCTGTCAACTGCCCTCCAGAAGGGAGCTGATGCGCTTGCGCTTGCGGGCGCCGCAGAGCTGGATCGCAAGCCGGATGCGATCGACAGGGCAATAAAGGCGATCGACGAGCTTGTGCAGAACCAGCACAAGTTCGCAGTCGCCAGCCCGGCCACGGTCACCGTGGAAAGCCGGCGATTTCTGAAAAGCCTCCCCGCCAACGACGTGAGCGCAATCGACAGCTCGCACGAGACAAGCGACCCGGCACTGGCGCGATTTGTGGAAGTGACGGTTGTCACCCAAACGCTGAATACGATTTTGCCAGCGTCCTTCATCGGCGGTGTGAACTCCGTGAGCACCACCGCCCGCGCGGTTGCCGGGTTCGATGCTGCCGTATGCCAGTTTACGCCGATGTTCATGTGCAATCCTTTTGAGGGCAGCGAAACGTCCATTTTCGAGGCCATAGCAGACCCGACAATCCGAGGGCGCCAAATCGTCCTGCGCAAGAATGGCGGCACATCCTCCCAGTATTCGCCGGGCAACTACGGGTTCCTTCAGCCGCCGGGCGGCGAGAAGGGAGCGGATGCCTTGCGCGAAATGCTCGCTCTTGTGCGCCCGCCGACTTGTTTCGTCCAGAACGGCGTGAGGCTGCGGCCCGGCTTCATCGGTTCTGCTGACCAGGGCCTCAACGTGCGTTTCGACATGTATGACGGCCCGATGAACTCAAACAAAAATAACCCGAATTTTCGCCCGGCGCTAAATGTTCGCAAGGGATACGGCTACAAGGGAAACAACGCCTGCACTGCCTCGCTTACGCCCCCTAACAAAGGATTCCCTGACGACAATTGCTTCGCCTCCAACAGTTGCCCTCATATGGGCGGGCGCATGGGCGACGGCGTTTGGGATATCGATGGTTACAAGACGGCAAACAACCTCGGGGGAATACCTTATTCAAACGCAAACCGTGCCTCACGCTACGCGGTCTACCGCTATGAAATAGACAGTGGCGTCGTCAATACAGCATCCCAGGGCGGTGAAGTCGGCGAACCGCAATGCTACAGCGGCGGCGGCCTTAGCGACGATCCAGATCGCCGGCTTCTTTACATGGCTGTGCTCGATTGCCAGTCACACAATATTGAGGAGAACAACTCGGGCAGCAGCGGCCCGCCGGTTCCTGTGACAGCATTTGTCAAAATGTTCTTGACCAGACCCGTAAGCCAGGGTCCGGACCAGGATATCTATGGCGAGCTCGTGGACGTCGTCGAGCCCGGGACTGTCTCCAATGACGTTGCCCACGATCTTGTCCAGCTCTACCGATGAATCAGCGTGCGCACATTTGGCGGCGCTGGCCGCTTCCGAGCATCGATCAACTATCTACGGATAGTCGAGGGACCTCGCTGGTCGAGTTCACGATCGTGCTGCCGTTTCTATTGATTTTGGCTGCCGGGACATTCGAATTCGGCAATGCCCTCTATGGTTATCACGTCATCACCACCGGCCTGCGTGATTCGGCACGCTACCTCGCGCGGGTCGATGACACGACCGCTGCAGCAACTGCCGCCAAGCAGATAGCGGTTTATGGCGAGATCGGCGGTTCTACGAAGCGCGTGTCATGGTGGGATGTCGGAAACGTCTCGGTGACGCTCTCAGCCATTCCCAATCCGCCCGATCCAGTAACCGGGCAGCGCACCTACCGCGGCCCCGATCCGATCCGCATCGTGCGTGTGGGCACCACCGCCACTTATCCCGGGCTCGGTCTGCTGCCGCTCGTAGGGCTCGGCCAGACGTTGACCATCAACACCTTTCATGAGGAGCGCGTGATCGGTGATTGAGAAGAAGCGCGCATTCTTACGTCGGCTCGGCCGGGACACGCGCGGCGCGTCCATGGTCGAATTCTCGCTGATCGCATTTCTGCTGTTCGTCGTGACCGGCGGGCTCGTCGATTTCGGCTACGGCCTTTATCAGTGGAACAGCGCGACGAAGGCATTGCAACTGGGCGCGCGGCTGGCGTCGATTTCCGATCCGGTCGATAAAAGCCTGAAGAATTGGGATGGCCTGAACGGCGGTGCTGTCCCGGGAGACCCCTTCCCTGACTTCGAGCGCGTGTGCAGTGGGGCTAGCCAGTCCTGCAGCGGCTGCGCGATCGACAATTGCTACGATAGCGCGGCCATGAATACCATCATCTTCGGCCGAGGCCAGGCTTCCTGCGGCACGGTCGCCGATCAGACGCCCGCGATATGCGATATCTTTTCCCGGGTCCAGCCGGCAAACGTCGTCATCACGTACCAGAACACCGGCCTCGGCTTCGCCGGGCGCCCCGGCGGACCGGTGCCGACCATTACCGTCGAGCTTACCGGACTGACTTTCCAGTTCATGTTTCTGAACGGGCTCCTCGGGTTCGGGCCGATCACCATGCCGGCCATGAAAACCACGGCCACAGGTGAGGACATGAACACAACCTGGACCAGCAGCTGAGCGCGCCAATGCTGAACAAGCTGATCCCCAGCACAGCTCCGAAATCGCTCGTAAGGCTTGCGGTGCGCGATCCGATGCTCGCGGAACGGCTGACGGGATTGCTGGTATCGACAGGACGTTTCCAGATCGCTCCTGCAGTGGACCGCTACACAGGGCCAGCCACCGCCGGGCGCATCGGGATCGCCTCCTTGGATATTTTGCAGATCGACCCGAACAGTCCCGATGATCTGGACGCGCTGGAAGCTCGGTACGCGGCAAATCCGGCATCGCCGGTGATCGTGCTGGCTGACGGATTGGGCGAAACTGCGGTCCGACGCCTCCTCAAGCTGCAAATTGCCGATTACCTCTCGACATCCTGCACCGAGCGTGAATTTCTCGCAGCTTGCGAGCAGGCGGTGAGGCCGGCAAATGCGCCTGCCGTCGAGAGTGCTCACGTCACGACCTTCGTATCCGCTGTGGGCGGTGCAGGGGCTAGCACGCTGAGCCTTGCGGCAGCATCGGTACTTGCCCGCAGCGGCTCCCTCGGCATTACGGCATCCTGCGCGGTGGACCTCAACTTTGATTCAGGTGCCCTTGCGGAATATCTGAACGTCACGCCCAACCTGCAGCTCGAGGAGATCGCTTCATTTCCAGACCGGCTCGATCGCCAGTTGCTCGAGGTCATGCTATCGCGGCACGCTTCCGGATTGGCGCTGCTTGCAGCGCCGCAATCCACTGAGCCTGGACATTTACCAGCAATACCCGCCGACATCGTCGGCCGTCTGCTGGATCTGGCTTCTTCGCATTTCAAACACGTCGTAATCGACATCCCGCACCTGTTGCTGCCCCTCTATGCGAATGTCGTGCGCGGCACCGATACGGTCTACGTCGTCACCGAGTTGACAGTCGTTGGCCTCAGACAGGCCCTCCGGCTGGCCGACACGCTGGATCAAAGTTTTCGCGCCAGCGCCTCCGTCATCGTCAACAAAGCCCCGTGGCTGGGGGGCGCGGTCAAGAAAAGCGACGCGCGCCAGGTGCTCGGGGATCGCCTTGCCGGCTTCATCTGCGAAGACAAAGGTCTCGTTCGCGAGGCGCAAAACCGCGGACTGCTGATCTCGCAGGTAAAGAGACGCAACCGGATCGACTCTGAGCTCCGCCACATCCTGTTGCAGGAGGGCGGCACGCTCCACCAGCTGGGGGGACGCCAGAAATGACCTCACTCAGCCGGTTCACTCAGCCCCAGCAACGAAAAGAGCCAGCATTGGAGCGCCGGGAGCTTGGCCTCACTGAAAGTCCGAGCCCCCAGCGGACGTTTACGCGACGCATCCTGGACGCCAAGGTGCGGCTCCATCGTAAGCTCATCGACGAGCTCAACCTGGCTGCCATCGAGAAGGCCTCCGACGAGGAGCTGCGAAGGCTTGTCGCCGAGACGGTCTCGCGCTACGTGATCGAGGATCGGCTGCCAGTCAATGCCGAGGAGTTCGAAGACCTCGTCGACGAGCTGATCGACGAGATGACGGGGCTCGGCCCTATCGAGCCGCTCCTGCAGGATCCAACCGTCAACGACATTCTGGTCAACACTCATAATGACTGCTACGTCGAACGGGCCGGCGTCCTCGAGCGCGTGCCCGTATTCTTCAAGGATGAGGCGCACCTGCTGCGCATCGTCAACAAGATCGTCGCCGGCGTCGGCCGCCGCGTAGATGAATCTCAGCCGATGGTCGATGCACGATTGACCGACGGCTCGCGCGTCAACGTCGCCGTGCGGCCGGTGGCAGTCGACGGACCGCTGGTGTCCATCCGCAAGTTCTCGCGAAGAGTCTACACGCTCGACCGCCTTGTCGAGCAGGGCAGCCTCAAGCCCCAGGCAGCGCACCTGCTCGCCGCTGCCGTACGCTGTCGCTTGTCCATCCTGGTTTCGGGCGGCACGGGCACGGGCAAAACAACCATGCTCAATGCGCTCTCTCAGCACATTTCCGACAAGGAGCGCCTGATCACGATCGAGGACGCTGCGGAGTTGCAACTGCAGCAGCCTCATGTGGGGCGGCTCGAGACACGGCCGCCAACGATCGAGGGCAAGGGTGAGATCCGCCAGCGTGAGCTGGTCAAGAACGCGCTGCGCATGCGCCCCGATCGCATTATCGTCGGTGAGGTTCGAGGTGAGGAAGCCTTCGACATGCTGCAGGCGATGAACACCGGGCATGAGGGCTCGATGACCACGATCCACGCCAACACCACACGCGATGCGCTGGCCCGGCTGGAGCAGATGGTCGGCATGGCCGGTTTTCCCATGAGTCAGCAGAGCATCAGGGCGCAGATTGCCTCCGCGATTCGCGTAATTGTTCAGCTCCAACGCTTCTCCGACGGAACCAGGCGCATCAGCCAGATCGCCGAGATCACCGGAATGGAGGGCGATGTCATTCAGTTGCAGCCACTGTTCGAGTTTATCCGAACGGGTACCGATCCAGACGGCACCGTGCGTGGCGAGATCCGCGCAACCGGGCTGCGCCCGAAGTTTCTGGACATTTTGCGCGTCTCTGGCGTCGACATCCCAGCCGACATGTTCGATCCCCGGAAGACGTGAGCCATGCTGCACTGGGAATCACTCGTCAACGTGCTGCATGCCTACGGGCCATTCGTGCTCGTCGTCGTCACCGCATTCCTGCTCCTCGAGACTGTGTTCATCACAGTCGGCCGCAGGCGGCGCGAGCGCGGGGAAATCAATTCGCGGCTGCGGCTGCTGGCGCGCGAACCCGATGCACAATCCGCACTCGTGGAGCTGCGGCGCAGTCGCGGTCTGACGGCCGAGGGGGCATACCAGCTCCCGTTTCTTGCTTTCAACCGGCTGCTGCTTCAGTCGGGACTGTCGATCCAAATGCGGCTGCTGTTCGGTTCAATGACAGCGGCCGGTGTTGCGACGGGCCTGCTTTGCTACCGCTTCACCTCTTCTATGATTGCAGCGATCGTGGCCGCGCTCGCTTCCGGCATTATCTTGCCTGCGTTGGCGCTGGCTGCGAAGCGCGCCCGCCGCCTCAGGCGCTTCGAGGAGCAACTGCCTGAGGCCATTGACATCATGGTGCGCAGTCTACGCGCCGGGCATCCCGTTCCGGTAGCGGTGGCCATGGTAGCGCGTGAGTTGCCGGACCCGATCGGCAGCGAGTTTGGAATGGCCTCGGACGAGATGACCTATGGCATGGATCTCGAGACCTCGATGAGCAACATGGGCTCCCGGGTCGGGCAGTCCGACTTGGCGATGCTGATCGTCGCGGTCTCCATTCAGGCCAGGACTGGTGGCAACCTGGCCGAAATCCTGAACAACCTTTCGCGCATGGTCCGCGAGCGCACTAAAATGCGGCGAAAAATCCATGCCCTGTCCGCCGAGGGACGCTTTTCAGCAATCGCACTCAGCGTCATTCCGGCGATGATCTACATAGTGGTCA
>JAEVZQ010000188.1 GCA_023392135.1 Pseudomonadota bacterium
GGTCACCCAGGTGCTGGAAGGCTCGATCGCCGGGATCGCAGGCATCGACGTCCTCGAGTCGACCAGCCGATCCGAGACGAGCCGCATCACCGTTCGCTTCCGGCAGGACGTCAATCCCGATGAAGCCGCGAACGACGTTCGCGACCGCGTGAGCCGCGTCCGCGGCCGCCTGCCCGACGAGATCGACGAGCCGATCATTCGTAAGGTGGAGGCTGACGCCCAAGCCGTCATGTACATCGTGTTCACCAGCGATCAGATGACGGCGCTGGAGATCACCGACTACGTCGACCGCTACGTGGTCGACCGGCTGAAGAACCTCACCGGCGTCGCCGACGTGATGATCTACGGCGAGCGCCGCTATGCGATGCGGATCTGGGTCGATCGCGAGCGCTTGGCGGCGTACGCGCTGACCGTCCAGGACATCGAAAACGCTCTGCGCAATCAGAACGTGGAAATCCCATCGGGCCGCATCGAAAGCCGCGAGCGGGAGTTCAGCGTCCTTTCGCGAACGGGATTGACCACCCCCGAGCAGTTCCAGCAGATCGTGGTCAAGCGGGCCGATGGTTATCAGGTCAAGCTGGGCGATGTTGCCCAAGTCGTGCTGGGCGCGGAGGATGAGCGCCGTGACAGCCGGTACAACGGCCTGCCTGCGATCACCGTCGGCATCATCAAACAGGCTGTCGCTAATCCGCTCGATGTCTCGAAAGCCGTCCGGGGCATCCTACCGGATCTCAACCAGTCCATGCCGAACGGCCTGCAGGCCGACATCGGCAACGACGATGCCGTCTTCATCAACGAGTCCATCAAGGCGGTCTTCAGCACCATCATGGAAGCCATCGTCCTGGTGGTGATCGTCATTTTCTTCTTCCTTAGATCGGTGCGCGCCTCGCTCACTCCGATCGTCACCATCCCGATCTCTCTGGTCGCCACATTCACGCTCATCCTGGCATTCGGGTTCAGCATCAACACACTGACGCTGCTCGCGATGGTGCTGGCGATCGGCCTGGTCGTGGACGACGCGATCGTGGTGCTCGAAAACATCTCGCGCCACGTCGAAAACGGCCTGCGCCCCATGCAGGCGGCCATCAAGGGAACGCGCGAAATCGGGTTCGCTGTCCTCGCGATGACGCTGACCTTGACGGCCGTCTACGCGCCGATCGCGTTTGCCACGGGCCGCACGGGACGGCTGTTCATGGAGTTCGCGCTGGCACTCGCTGGCGCGGTCCTGGTCTCCGGCTTCGTCGCACTGACGCTGACGCCGATGCTGTGCTCGAAGCTCCTGCGCCACAATGCTTCGCCGGGGCGCCTGTTCACCGCCATCGAGCACGCACTGGAGCGGCTCGAGTTCGGCTACCGGCGGTCGCTGGAGATCGCTCTCTCTCTTCGCTGGCTCGTGGTGGCTCTCGGCATCCTCACCGCAGGAGCCGCCGGCATGCTGTTCCTCACGCTCAAGTCGGAGCTGTCACCCACCGAAGACCGCGGCGTCCTGCTGATCCGCGGGGCTGGACCGGAAGGATCGACGCTGAACTACACGAAGCGCTATAGTGATCAGGCCGATGCTATCCTCGCTGAGCTGCCGGAAGTCCGCTCACGCCTGACCATCAACGGCCTCTGGTCGCAGGTCACCAACTTCCTTGTCATCGGACGGCTGACCGACTGGTCCGAGCGGGATCGCAAGCAGCAGGATCTGGCGGCCCTGATCGGCCCCAAGGTGCGCGCCATCCCTGGCGTGCTGGCATTCGCTCAGAACCCGGCTTCGCTGGGCCAGCGCGGCGGCTCCCGGCCCATCGAGTTCGTCATCCAGACGTCCGGCACCTATGAGCAGCTGGACGAGTATGCGGAGAAGATGCTCGAGCGCATCCGGGCCTACCCAGGCCTGGAGGGCGTCGATACCGACCTTAAGCTCAATTCGCCCGAGCTTCGCATCGACGTGGACCGGGCCAAGATCGCCGATCTCGGCCTCGACGTCGCCGTGGTCGGGCGCACGCTGGAGACGTTGCTCGGCGGCCGGCAGGTCACCCGCTTCGAGCAGAACGGCGAGCAGTACGATGTCATCATCCAGCTCGCCGCCCAGGACCGCAGCTCGCCCGAGACCCTGTCGACCATCTTCGTCCGGGGTGCGAAGGGTGAGATGGTGCAGCTGTCGAATATCGTGACCGTCAGCGAGACGGTCGCCCCCAAGGAGCTCAAGCGCTTCAATCAGCTGCGCTCTGTGACGATCCAGGCGAATCTGGCGCCGGGCTACTCGCTGGGTGATGGACTGGCATTCCTGGAGCAGGCGGCGCGCGAGGTCCTGCCATCCCACGTCCAGACGGACCTGAACGGCCAGAGCCGCGAGTTCCGCTCCGCGGGGCAAAGCCTCGCATTCGTGTTCCTGCTGGCGCTCGGCTTCATCTATCTCGTGCTGTCAGCTCAGTTCGAGAGCTTCCGGTCGCCGATCATCATCATGGTGACTGTGCCACTCTCCATGACCGGCGCGCTGGCTGCCCTTCACCTCACCGGCGGCACGCTGAACGTTTACTCGCAGATCGGTCTGGTCACGCTGATCGGGCTCATTACCAAGCACGGCATTCTGATCGTCGATTTCGCCAACCAGCAGCAGGAAATGGGCAAGGAAATGCGAACGGCGGTGCTCAATGCCGCCGCCCTCCGGCTGCGACCCATTCTGATGACGACCGGCGCCATGGTGCTCGGGGCGGTGCCGCTGGCGCTGGCGACCGGCGCCGGCGCTGAAAGCCGTCAGCAGATCGGCTGGGTCATCGCCGGTGGCATGACGCTGGGCACCATGCTGACGCTGTTCGTTGTGCCCGTGGTCTACATGCTCATCGGCCGCGATTACCGGCTGACGAAGCACGAAGAGGAACTGGCCACGCACCCCCAACCGGCCGAATAGCTGCCTAAAAAGGGCAGCTTAGCCGCCCTTTTTTCATCGTTCAATTCCGACTTCGAGCCCAAAAATTAATCAGCCCTGCTGCTTCACTGGATGCGCAAAGCTCCAGGAATGACCGAACGGGTCGAGGACTTGGGCGTAACGCTCGCCCCAGAACGCATCCCACGGCTCCATGACGACGGTAGCGCCTGCGGACTTCGCGCGTTCAAACGTCTGGTCGCAGTTTTCAACCGGGAGGTGGATCGTAACCCCAGTGCCGCCGAGCGTCTTTGGGCTCGAAATTTTGCTGCCCTGCTCGCTGCAAGGCTCCGAGAACTCATCGCGCAGGAAAACGCGAGCTCCATTCTCCTTGATTTCGGCATGGAGGAGCCGCCCATCCTCGGCCGGGATGCGCATCACCTCAGTGGCACCGAAGGCCTTGCCGTAGAAATCCAGCGCTGCCACTGCGCCATCGATGACGAGATGAGGGATGGCGCCCCGGGTTCCATTGCTCATGGTAATTTCCTTATCTGCTTGGGCTATTTCACTCTTTTGTATTCGGCCGCCATGAAGGTCTGCCAATTCCCATCGTCGCCTAAAACGGATGAAGTGAAGACCCGATGGTCGGCGCTCTTGATTTCGATCGCCTCTCTGTATTTCGCCATCTTGTCCTTATCGGTGAAACTCGGACCCACGGTGTCCATGCTCAGGATTTTGCCAGTCGGGTCGAGAGATCCTTCGTAAACCCACAGATAGGTCATCATCGAGCCGAGCCAAGTGCCGACGAATTTCCCCTTCTGCGGATCGAATCCGATGGTCAGCATCATCACCGAAGGTTGCCCTTCCGGCATTTGACTGCGGCCTTCCGCCTGAATCCAAAGCCCGCCGATGGATCGAACCGTTTCTGTCCCCGTATGCTTGCACTCTAGTTCTTGCGTCGGCGCTTCGAAGCGCCATTCACCAACGAGCTGCTGCAGCCACTCGTGCTCTTTCTGGGGTTTTGCCGATTCCATATTTTCCCTGCCTGGTTTCCATTGAGATCAGCCGCCCGAAATCGCCGTCAGCACCCATACCTCACTGCCCGCTACAAGCGGCGTGTGGAGTGAGGCGCGCTCACCACTTACGAAGACATTGATGTGACGTCGGACGGCAGGTGTTGAATCACATAAGCGGTCGCGCATCCCCGGCCAGCGATGATCGAGCGCATTCATCATTTCCCCGACCGTCGACGCGTAGACCTCGATCCGACGCTGCGCCTCCGGAAACAGCCGCAGCAAAGCGGGCGCGAGGACAACTGTGACCGGCGGCTGCACGGCCGCGGACGCATTCTGAGTCATTGGCGAAGCTCCTGCGAAGGCGCTCAGCCCTCGATGACCATCGTCTCGACGGAGGTGATAGTCGGCAGATGGAGCGCGATGCAATTCCAGCTTTCGCCCTCATCCGCACTGGCGAAAAGCGCACCCGAGCTCGTGCCGAAATAAACGCCTGCCGTCTCCAGCGAGTCGGTCGCCATGGCTTGGCGCAACACGCCGAGGAATGCGTTCTTCTGCGGCAGGCCTTCGCGCAAGTCCTGCCATGCTCTGCCAGCGTTGCGCGTCCGCCAGACGGCCGTCTTCCCATCGGGAACGAAGCGACCCGCGATATCACCGTTGAGGGGCAGCAAATAGAGAGTATCGGGGTCGCGCGGATGGACCGCGGCGGGAAAGCCGAATGTCGACGGCAAGCCCTCCTCGATGCTCACCCAGCTCCTGCCGCCATCATCGCTGCGATACATTCCGCAGTGGTTCTGCTGATAGAGCCGTTCCGGCATCCCTGATGCCATCACCAGGCAGTGCACACACTGGCCAAGCTCCGGATACCTCTGGTCTTCCGGCAGGTAGTCAGCGCGCGTCCCGCGGTTTCGCGGTTCCCATGTCTTTCCACCATCAGCCGTGTAGAAAGCACCAGCCGACGAAATGGCGATCCAGAATTGATCGGGATCATTCGGGTGGAGAACGATCGAGTGCAGGATGAGGCCGCCTCCCCCCGGCTGCCACTGAGGCCGCGACGGGTGGTCACGAAGGCCGGAAATATGGTTCCACGTCTGCCCTCCATCCTCGCTGCTGAACAGCCCGGCGGGCTCGACGCCGGCATAAAGCCGCCCGCCGGCGCCGAGCGCGAGGCTCCATCCGGCCTTGATCGGTTGCTCGCCTTCCGGATAGGCAAGACCCTGGCTGGAATGAGTCCAGCTCTTGCCGAGATCGGTCGACTTCCAGACGGCCGGTCCGAACCACTCGTTGCCACCGGTTGCGTAAATCGTTCCTGTTTGGGAATCGCCGATAACGTGATTGATCGGCCAGGTTTCACAGAATGGGCCACTCAGCTCCCAGGACTGGCGGCGGGCGTCGCTCTGGAGGAGAAACGTGCCTTTTTTCGTGCCGACGAGTACAAGGACTTTCTTCGCCATGCGAATTCCTTCCGTTGTGCTCCCCACCCGGCTCAAGCTGCTCATCACGACTTATTGTCACTGAGATGGCGGAGGGGCTGGACAGACAGGTTGATATCAACACTATAGAGCCATGTCAAAGCCAAATGAGCTTTCGTTCGAAATCACGCCCAAGGTGCGGGATACGTGCCTCTGCCTTCACGTGCAGCGGGCGGCACGAGCGGTTGCTCGCCGATATGATGAGGCGCTGCGACCGCTGGATCTGACCAACGGTCAGTTTTCGCTGATGATGTCGCTCAACCGGCCTGAGCCCCCAACCATGGGCCAGGTCTCGGCTGTCCTGGCAATGGATCGCACGACAGTGACGGCCAATCTCAAGCCGTTGGAGAGGCGCGGGCTGGTCGAGGTACAGACAGACGACCATGATCGCCGCAGCCGCCGGCTGAAGCTGACAGCCGCTGGCCGCAGGCTGTTGGCAGAGGCCATGCCGATCTGGGAAAAAACGCAGTCTAAGAACAAAAAGCTCGTTCCCGCTTCGGAGCTCGAGAAATTACTGCTCTACCTGCGATCTATTTCCTGACCTGTACACGATAGCGATGGTTTCCCGGCGCGCCTGCGCTGCAACCGATCGCATGTAACGGATCGTAGCCAGCCTTTGGCTATTCCATTTCGAGGTATTCTGTGTCTGCAAGCTTGGTGACGACAGCCGAGCCCGCCCCGACGTCCGGTGGACCGGCCACGTGTTGGCGATCTCGAGCAGCTTGTCCCGCATCGCAGGATCGAGCGGACCCACCCACGCTGATGGTCCGTTCGAAATGATCTTGCCCGATCGCCTTCGACCACCTCCCCACAGTCGTCGCAGTGCTCGACAGATCCCTTGCCGTGGCTCACACTCACGCTGACGTGCTCCAGGCTGAGGTTCTTGTGCTCAGCGTACATGCGGAGCGTCATTGTCGTGCAAGCCCCAAGCGCGATCGAAATATAGTTGTAGGCGCCATGATCGCGATCAATGCCGAGCGTCCTGCGTTAGCTATCTGGAAGAAAGGCCACGCAACTTCTATCCAGCCTCGGTGTGCCCGTGTCGAGCACCGCGCAAGCGCTTTCCTTTCGGCTTGGCAAGAGGCGCTGATCAAACATGAGAAACCAGGATTTTACAGCTAAATGGCCAAGGCTTCACCCGGCAACTGGAGTCGAACCGGCATTTGGATTTTGGCATCCGTTGTCGCCTTAGCCGCTGCCGGGATAGCGTTCTACGCCTGGCAAA
>JAEVZQ010000229.1 GCA_023392135.1 Pseudomonadota bacterium
CCTTACGACGATCCACACCGCCGGCCGGCATGGAGCGGAAAAAAAATCCCGGCGCCAGGACGGCGCCGGGACCGTGCAGATCGGCAAGCTATGTGAGAAAGTTGCTTCGCCACGCGAACGTTTGCTGATCTACTTCCGCGACATCAGAAACCCCAGCACCAAGCCGACCCCTGCGGCGATTGCGACAGAGGCGGTCGGATTGCGGACCACCGCTGCCTCGAGATCCCGTGTCATCGGCTTCATGGTGTCGCGGACGGTCCCGCCGATCGACTGCGCGAGGCGGGTCATGTCGGAGCGCAACTTCTCAATTTCCGCTTGGTAATCCGGCCCCTCATCACCCAGAGACTCTCTCGTGCTGTGCGAGGGCCCGCCTGGAGTTGCCGCCGGATCATTCCGAATAAAAGGGTCGGCCATCGTTCCTCACCTCGGCGTTTGCGTGAAACACGAGCGCGACGATACTCCCGCGCCGTATGAAAGACAAAACGAGCAAGCCGTTGCATCGGTTCCGGCAGTGCTCGGGGCCACGATGAACCAGATTGGCGGCCCGTAACCAAGTCTGATAAGCTCACCTGCCGTCACGGTCCTTCCGCCAGCGTGCAACCCGCACAGCTTCATCTTCACCGTTGCGAAACCGGGCTAATGCATAGGCAATCGCAAGTATTGCCAGCAGTGCCCAGAAGAGCAAGCCGGTCGAGTTGCCGGCCGCGTCGCCGAAGCCAACCAGGGTCAGGAGCACGGCCGATATCAGAAATGCCGCCAACCCAAAAGCCAGTGTCCGAAAGTCCACGATGTCACCATGCCCTTCTGCGGCGATGCGCCGACAACCCGCCTTCCTTCTCCCCAAGCGTCAGCCGATATCGGGTCTCAGGTCCGCCGCATTTTCCGATCACTGCGTCGTCATGTTCGTTAGAACCAGAGCCCCTTCGATACGTTCCTCAACCTAGCAGGTCTTTCAGGCGAAACTTTTCTCCTGGGGATCACGTTTTCCGAAGGATGGAAAGACAAATCACCCAGAAAGCCCCGTGCTCGTGGGGCCCAGCCGCGCTGGTCGCGCTTGTGGCCGCTCTTACGTTTTCGCCTGCAGATGCGCAGAATGCTCGAGATGTTCAGAATGACAAAACCGTTCTGGGCGTTCTGACCTGCACGGCCGTCGAGGGGAAGGACGAACGCTCGGCGACCGAGCCACTCGCGGTTTCCTGCCACTTCCAATCGGAAGCGGGCGGCTACACGGAAGAGTATGTGGGAACTCTGAGGCGGCTGGTGGGCAAGCAGGAGTTCAAGAAGCCGGTCGTGCTGATGTGGACGGTGTCGGCTGACCCTGGAGCGCTTTCACCAGGTATTCTGGAACAGCGATATCTGAGCAGCGCGCCGGTGGATTCCCCGACAACCCGTCAGCTTCTGGGCGAGAAGAACGAAGCCATCAAGCTGAGCCCGTTCACGAACAACGACAAAAAGAACGAGCTGCCGGTCACGGTGCTCGATCTCAATCTGAAGCGGACAGGTGCCTGAAACAGAATTGCCGGCGGGCAGTTCAGTTGGGCTTATGTGCGCAGCCGCAGCCGCGTGTATTCGGTTTCGGTCAAACCGTACGTCCAGGCCACTGCCTCTCGGGGGGAACGAACGTTTGGCGGCACCTGGAGAAAATAATGCCGATAGGTGCCATCGGGCTCAGCTGTTCCGTTGACAACCTCGACCGCGGCCCACGCATCATTATTCCACCACTGCTTTCGCCACAGGATGCCGGTCTCGTCGCGGGCAATCGGAATCGCGCCGCCGCTCGCCACGTACTGGGCCGGCGTCATGATCTCGATCATGCAGCGACGCAACAGGAAATCGGGATGCCTGTCTATGAACGACGGCGTGATGAGGTTCGGTTGCTCGATCATCCAATCCGGAACCTGCACGCCCTTCCACATGTAGATGGAGAGCCCGTCCCGATACTGGAGAGCCGGCCCTTCGCGGCTATGCAGCCGCGCCTTGTCGTCTACGCGCAATATGCTCGGTCGCTCGCCCAGCCAACAGACGTGCTCGTGGGGAACGATCCAGCCCGAGTTTCGGGCAATTGCCAGAATGCCTTCCAGAGCCTCGGCGTCGGCGCTGCCACACAGCGAGGCGAGGTAATCGCAAGCCGCCAACCAGGCGAAATCGGGGTGGCCCCATCCGCTGTCCCGGAACCGGGCGATGCGGCGCATGCGCCAGCTCTGCTTCAGGCGCGTCCACAGGCGCGGTCTGGCGTCCTCGACTGCGGCATGCACGACCTCGTTGACCGCGAGGCTGGTAGCTGCAGGGAGCCTAGTGCCGTTTATGACGGTATGGCGGACGCCCAGGCTGACCCGGGATTCGGCATAGGTGATCACGCGAGCTAGAGGATGATCGTATGCATCTCGCTTGACGCTCGGACCGATGGCGCTTCGAAGTGCATTGCGCCATTCGTTCGCAAACTCAAGCGGCCCTGCGCACCAGACGATTTCGGGGGGTGGCAGGCCCGCTGCGCGATAGGCGGTACGGACACCCTCTTCAGCGGCGTCGCGGTCCGCCGGG
>JAEVZQ010000259.1 GCA_023392135.1 Pseudomonadota bacterium
CATCAGGACGATGGAACCCGCCCCCCGCGGCGGTCCTGGTTAATGATCGTCTCACATATGACGAAACAGAGCAATATTAGTGTTGCTAACTGTTCCAATTTGGGACAGCCATGCCGTCAAGCCGAAGCGGAATATAAATCAATCTTCAACGGGGTGTTTCGTTTTGGGACGGACTGAAACTCCAAGGGGCAGAGGATGCATCGGGTTGTGATGCATCCTCTGCTACCCGCCGGCGCCTCTCGGCTGTTCAGGCTGCGGGTGTCGCTATCCGGCTTGGATGACGTTTGAGGTACCAGCCGACCACCATCGCGATAACGGGGATGCCGAACAGCGCAGCGATCGTGTCATCTGGGTACAGCAGGACCGCCAGCGACATCGCGCCAAGAACTCCTCTCAATGCCAGATCGGTGGTGCGCGTTTCGCTGAAATGGGCCTGCAAGCTGAAGGTCATGCCAATGCTTGCCGTCAGGATCAGAAGCATGGCACCGACCTGGGACAGTCCCGGCTCCAGCACCAGCGCCGGACGAACGAACACGCCCGCCATGAGCATGAACAGCGACACGCAGAGCAGCAGCGCCCGCATGAGTGTGCTCATGAACGAGGCATCGGCAATCTTGGCGGTGACCGCCGCAACCACCGAAGTCGGCGGCGTGAGCTCGCCCCAGACGGCGAGGAAAAAGGCGAAGAAATGCACGACCCAGGGATCGACGCCGTATCTGATCATCGGTGGTGCGATCACCAGCGCGGTCAGAATGTAGGTCGGCGCAGGCGGGAGGCCGGTGCCAATGAGAGTCGCAAACAGGAATGCGACGATACCCATGGCAGCCAGGTTGACGCCCGCAGCCTCGATCAGAATGGCGCCGACCTTCGTTGGAATGCCGGTGATGACGAAAGCGCCGGTCATGATCGACAGTGTTGCCAGCAGCAGCGTCAGGTCGGCGGTCATCGAGGCGAATATGTTCACCATTCGCCCGAGCGGGGCGACGACGTCCCGCAGCCCCGGCCGGCCCTCGGACAGCCAGCGGCGGGCGAGGTAGAAAACGAGGATGGGCGGTGCCGCGAACATGAATACCTGAAGGGCTGCGATCATCGGCGCCATGTGGACGACGCCCATCAAGCCGATCAGCGCGACGACCACTAGGGCAAAAGCCGCGATATTGACTGCGTCGCCCCAATCGAACCTGTCGCCTGGAAGCTGCACATTCCGGTTTGGCCGGAAGTGGATGGACAGCAGATAGACCGCTACGGAAACGGAAATGAAATAGACGAAGGCTGGCGCGTAGCCGCGGGCCACCACGTCGAAATAGCTGCGGCCCAGAAAGTCAGCCATGAGGAATGCGGAGATTCCCATGATCGGTGGCATAAGCTGGCCACCAAGCGACGAGGCGGTCTCAATCGATGCCGCCGTCTCGCGCGGCATCCCGGACTGGATCATTGCCGGTATTGTTGCGGAACCGGTCGTTGCGGCATTGGCGGCACTCGATCCGCTGACGGTCGCAACGCCGAAGGAGCCGAGCACCGCCGCCTGAGGCAAGGCGTACGGTGACCAGGCGGTAATGCGATCGGCGCCGAGAAGAATGGAATCGACGCAGCCGAAAGCACGCAGAACACTCAGAACCAGCAGAAAGGAGCCGATCAGCGTCAGCGCGAGTTGCGGCAGGCGGGAATAGACGCCGGTTGCCGTCTCCAAGCTCATCGCCGAGATGATGCGCGTCCAGCTCAGGCCCGGATGACCGAACAGGCCAGGCACAATCCATCCATAGACGGCGTATAGAACCAGGGCGAGGTTCAGAATGAAGAGGACGAAATAGCGCTTGCGCGTGTACTCCATGATGAGCAGGACCATGATGGCGCCCATCACGAGGTCGGTGGTATTCCAGAACCCGGCGCGGACGGTGCGGATGTCGTAGAACTGGCTGCTTACATAGTAGAGAACCGTCAGTGCCAGCCCGACATAGATGGCCGCGATCACGAGGTTCGGTATCAACCCCAATCGCGGATAAAAATCATTGCTGCGCAACGATTCCAGAACAAAAAGAATGAAGCAGACCGGCAGCAACAGCACCGTCAGCACGGTCGGCCCGCCTTCGCCAGTGAAGTAGTAGTTGAATAGGTAGACGGAGAAGAAGACAGCCGTGGCGTAGTAGAGTGCGGTCAGGGTGACGCGCACCTGCGAAGGATAGGTCGTGGACATGAGGATCGGGCCGGTTTGAGTGCTGGAAAGAAGAAAGGCAGGCGCACGGGTGCACCGCCTTTCACTGCCTTGCCGTGACCGGAATCAGTTCGTCTTGGCAATGCGGTCGTCCCACGCGGAGTTCCACACGCCCTTTTCCTTCATCCACTTCGCAAGGCCCGGGTGCACAGGCACGTACTCGATCGAAGCCGTGACTCCACGAACCTGCATCTTGGCCATGTCCTCGAGCTGAGCGAAAGCGGCATCCAGCTTCACGAGCTCGTCAACGTTGGCCTCGACCACCTTCAGCATCTTGTAGACGTCTTCTTCCGGAATCTCCATTCCGACATGGAAGCCGTAGAAGAACGGCAGAAGCGCCACCGTCTTTGTGCCGGTATCGTGCTTGAAGGCATCTGGCTTGACTTCCACGACGCTGAAGTTCTTTTCCTTCAGCTTCGCAATTTCCTCCGGCGTCGGGTTGAGCGCGATCCACTTGGTGGACAACCCTGCCTCGGTAATCCAGGGCGCGGTCGTCGACTCGGCATTGGTGTAGATGATAAAGCCGTCGAGGCGGCCCGAATCCATCAGCGAGCCGGCGCTGGAGAGATCGACCTCGACGTAATTATGCTTGACGCCGAGTGCTGCCAGCCCGCGCTCGAGCTGGGCGCGCGTATCCCATGGCAGCGGGCCGGTGAAGACCTGCTTTCCAGTCAGATCGCTCCAGCTCTTGATCTTGTCCTTGTCACGTTCGTGAATGGCCGCGCCGACTTCGACCGTGAAAGCCCAGAAGGACTGCACGGGCTGCCGTTTCATCTGCGCCTTGAAGCCTTTGAACCGTGCCGTGTCGTTGGCAAGCTCATAAAATGCGATGTCCGCGCCGTAGTACCCCAAGGTCTGGCCAGTGGCGTAGCTCTTCACCGAGATGATCGCGCCCGGCATGGGCTGCACGGTCACCTGATAGTCTTTCATCTCGCGATTCAGGATGGTCGCGAGATTAACGAGTGCACGGTGGCCAGAAGAGCCAACCGCGGATGTTCCCCACGTGATGTCAGTCTGCGCTGTTGCTGATGTTGCCAAACCGGCAACAAGCCCGAAGGCAAGAGCCGCAATCGAGCCTTTTTTCATTTCCAGCACCTCCCTAGCAGAATTTGGGTTGCGCTGAACCAGCCACGACATGCCGCCACCGGCCCGCGCACTTCTGGCGTCCTTCCGGACTAAGAAAATCTTAACCAGTAATGTTCGGGTGGCAAACCCAAATCGGGTCAAAATCCCGAAACGATCCCGAGCGGCATCTACGCCTCGCGTTAGCACGACTCAGGCCTACGGCTCGCAACCCTCTGAGGCTCGCTCACGACCTGGAAAGCATAACGGATGGCTCAACTCCAGGTTGGTTGCTGCAAATGCGCCGGCGTACGACCATCCCAACCGTCTGTAGGCTGCATGTGCCCAGCGTTGCAGCCGAGGGCGGGCGATGGCGGCTGGGGGGCAGGCAAATGGCCCAAAACGGGGCTGCCATCGCTCCAATACGACTACAACAGTGGGCGTGCTGCCTGACCGGACCCGGGCAGCACGCTCACTCTTCTTGCAAGCGCTGCCGGGCGGCAAACCGCTCGAGCGCAGCGCGGTCAACCTCGATCCCGAGCCCCGGCCCGTCGGGAATCGTGACGACGCCTGCCGCGTGCTCGTGCGGTGATTTCAGCACAGCCTGCCGGAAGGGGTGCTCGGAGCGGTCGAGCTCCAGCATGGGCTCGCGAGGGGAATGGCGCGGTGGATTGTGCGGTAGCACCGCCAGGAGTTGCAGCGCGGCGGCCAAGCCTATCCCCGTTCCCCAGACGTGCGGCACGTACCGGATCCCGAAAGCGTTCGCCATGTCGGCGATCTTCTTGCACTCGGAAAGGCCTCCGGCGGCGCAGGTATCCGGCTGGATGATGTCCATCGCGCGCCGCGTCAGCACCTCGCGGAAACCCCAGCGGGTGAACTCGCACTCGCCGCCAGCAACCGGAATCGGCTGTCCGCGGCGCACCTCCTCGTAGGAGCCGAGGTCGTCTGGAACGACAGGCTCCTCGAACCAGCCGATGTCGAGCGGCGCCACGGCGCGGCCGAGGGCGACCGCCTCGATGGCATCGTAGCCGTGATTGGCATCGAGCATCAGGCCGGTCCTCGGGCCGATGGTTTCGCGCACCGCGCGAATGAGCGCGATATCCTGCTCGAGGTCGAACCCGATCTTGAGCTTCACTGCGCCGAAGCCCTCCCGAACGTACACGGCCACTTCCTCCGTGATGTAATCGAGCGGGTCCCCCGTGTCGCGGCGATAGGTGCCCGTTGCATAGGCCGTCACGCTGGTTCTGAGCGGCCCGCCCATGAGTTGGTGGACCGGAGCTCCGAACCTCTTTCCCTTGACGTCCCACAAGGCGATATCGACGCCGCTCAGCGCAGTTACGATCAGCCCTTTCTGACCCTGGTCGCGGAAATGATTATAAAGAAACTGCCAGATCCGCTCGATAGCCAGCGGGTCCTGTCCCAAAAGCAAAGGCCGGAAGGCCTCGATGACGGCCGCGTTGAGCCGTGCGGGCCCGAAGCACTCGCCCCACCCGGTCGTGCCATCCTCGCAAACGATCTCGACGATGCAACTGGCGCGCGTATCGGCACGATTGAAGGACCATGAGAAGGGAGTGCCGATCTTTGCCTCGAGCACGTGGATCCTCACCTCGGCAATCTTCATCAATCGCTCCATAGGGCTAGTGCTGCGGAATGACCTAAGTTATCGTGCGCCGACTTCGGCCGCGAGTGGGCGGGTGAAAGTACTGCCCCAACAATAAGACATGGGGCCCAAACTTGGAGGAGACGGTAATGATTCGACGCAGAACAGTTCTAAAGGGATTGGGCGCTACGGCGGTTGCCGGGGTGGTCGGCATGCCCGCGATCGTGCGCGCACAGGATGCTATCACGCTCAACGGCGCCTCGCAGTTCAACGACGACCATGCGTTCACGAAGACCATGGCCAAGTTCGGCGAGCTGGTGACGGAGGCCTGGGGCAAGCCGATCAACTTCGTCCTGCACAAGAACCGTGCCCTCGGCCTCGAGAAACAATACTTCGAGTACATGTCGCAGGGCCGGGCCGTCGACTATGCGGTGGTCTCGCCGGCACATATGTCGACCTTTTCCAAGGCGGCTCCGTTCATCGACGCCCCTTTCCTGTTCCGCGAACTCGATCACTGGAACAAGGTGCTCGACGCTGATGTCCTGAAGCCCGTGGCGGACGAGATCGCCAAGAAGGCCGACGTCATGCTGATCGGCTACGCGGGCGGCGGCGTGCGCAACATCTTCATCAACGAGCCGATGAAGTCGCTCGAGGACATCCAGGGCCTCAAGGTCCGGGTGCAGGGCGCTCCGATCTGGTCCCGGACGTTCCAGGCGACCGGCATGGCGCCGACCGTGATCGCCTATGACGAGGTCTACAACGCGATCCAGAACAACGTCATCAAGGCCGGCGAGAACGAGGCCGCAGGCGTCGAGCAGATGAAATTCTTCGAGGTGGCGCCGAACCTTCTGATGACGCAGCACGCCATCACCATTCGCCCGCTCTGCTTCTCGGGCAAGAGCTTCCGGAACCTGCCGAAGGACTTGCAGGAGATCGTGCTCAAAGCGGGCAAGGAAGCAGGCAAATACGGCCGGGAGGTCGAGTCGTCGGAGGACGCCAAGAAGCTCGAGGCGCTGGAGAAGGCCGGCAAGCTGAAG
>JAEVZQ010000300.1 GCA_023392135.1 Pseudomonadota bacterium
CCGACCGGCACCGGCTGCACGTACGAGCGCCCTTCGGCGACCCAGCCGCGCATGGCCGGATCGAGCGACACGTACGCGATCTTCACCCGGAACTCGCCCAGGGCCGGCTCCGGTATCGGTGCCTCCTCGATCGAGAATACGTCCCGCGTCAGCGGCCCAGGGGCAGGCCGGCGCGCGAGCTTTACCTGGCGGTTGGTGTCGGTCATCGCGGGTTCTCCCATATGAGGTCGATCAGACCAGATATAGGGCGAGCTTTCAGCGATGCAGGCTGCTGAAGAATAATCCAGCGGCTATGCCGAGGATGGCACCGGAGAATCGGTGCAGCCTACTCGCCGTTCTTCACCACCGAGATGTCCGGAGCGTCCTCGTTCTTCATGCCCTGGACATGGTACCCGGCATCGACGTGGTGAATCTCGCCGGTGACGCCGCGGGAGAGATCAGAGAGAAGGTAGAGGCCAGCGGCGCCGACGTCCTCGATCGTCACCGTGCGCCGCAGGGCGGAGTTGTACTCGTTCCCCTTCAGGATGTAGCGGAAGTCGGCAATCCCGGAGGCGGCCAGTGTCTTGATCGGGCCGGCAGAGATGGCATTGACGCGTATATTGGTCCTGCCGAGGTCGGCCGCGAGGTAGCGCACGCTCGCCTCCAGCGCCGCCTTGGCGACGCCCATGACGTTATAGTGGGGCATTACCTTCTCGGCGCCGTAGTAGGTGAGGGTGAGGATCGAGCCGCTACTGCCCATCAGCTTCTCCGCGCGCTGGGCCAGCGCCGTCAGCGAGTAGCAGGAGATGAGCATTGTTTGCGAAAAGTTCTTCTCCGAGGTGTCGACGTAGCGGCCGTCGAGCTCGTTCTTATCCGAGAAGGCGATGGCATGGACGAGGAAATCGAGCCCGCCCCAGCGCTCCTTCAGATCCGCGAACACGGCGTCCATCGAGCCTGCATCGCTGACGTCGCAGGGCAGAACGACGTTGGAGCCAAGCTCTGCAGCCAGCGGCTCGACGCGCTTTTTCAGAGCATCGCCTTGATAGGTGAGCGCCAGCTCGGCGCCCTGCGCGGCAACGGCCTTCGCGATGCCCCAGGCGATCGACCGGTTGTTGGCGATGCCCATGACGAGGCCGCGCTTGCCGGCCATCAGGTTCCCCGTAGCGACTCCCGTATTCGCCCCGTTGCTCGTCATGAGCCGTTGTCCCCGTCAGTTCCTTGCCATGGCATCCTAAGCACCATTGGCATTGAGAATCCAGATAGCCGCCCGCACAGGTGGCGTGCCGCCCACATCTGCGCCATCGCGGGGATTTGGGCAAGAACCTAGTTCTCGGCCCGTCCCGGTCCTCCTGCGACAGCCCACAGGCCGGACCGCCAGCCTCAAACTACATGTTCAGGAGCAGCACGACCCCCAGGATGATCAGGCCGATGCCGACCGCCTCGCGGGAGGCGATGTCCTGCTTGAACATCTGGCGCGAGACAGCCTGCGCGAACAAGATCTCGACCAGCCCCAGCGTCCGCACCTTCGCAGCGCTTTCGACAGCGAACGCCAGGAACCACATCTGGGAGGCGAAGGCGCCCATGAAGCCGGCGGTCATCGACGGCCGCCAGGCGCGGAAGATGGCGATCAGGTTGCTACGTTCGAAAATAAGCAGGTAGCAGGACAGCGTCAGCGTCTGAATGATGAGGCCGAGCGCCAGCGTCGTCGAGGCCCCGACGACGAAATTGTCCGCCCCGAGTGCCATGATGGCGCCCCGAAAACCGACAGCAGAGAAGGCGAATGCGGCCCCCGAGGCGATGCCAAGAGCCGCAGAATGCCAGGAAAGCGCCGCCGCGTTCTGGCGCGGCCAGGACATCATCACCACCCCGACCGTGGCGATGATAATGGCAGCTGAGAGCCCCGGCGAGAGGTGATCGCCCAGGAATGCCAGCCCGAACACGGCGACCTGAACGGGTTCGGTCTTCGACAGTGTGATCGTCACTACGAACGAGCGCTCGCGCATGGCGGCCAGCAGCAGGGCAGTGGCGCAGATCTGTGAAAGCGCGGCGAGCACCGTCCAGGTCAGCATCGGACCGTTGAGGGAGGGGATCGCCTCACCCGTGGACAACAGCACCAGCACGAGGAAAAGGAGGCCGAACGGAAGGCCGAACAGGAAACGCACGTGCGTCGCTCCGACCGTGCCGAGCGTGGTCGTCAGCTCCTTTTGCATGGCGTTGCGGAAGGTCTGCCCCCCGGCCGCCAGGATCGTGAATATGGCCCACAGCCACTCTGACACGCGCGTCCCCCGAAAACTCTACAGCGCCGCTGATTTTTCGCGGCTTCGGATTGCGCTCTAGCAGATCGGGATTGCGCTTGGCGAGAGCTTCCGCGTGCAGACCTGCTCAGCCCTCCAGCACCCAGCGGCCGTTCGGCTGCCGGCAGGCAGCGCCTTCCACCGTGCGCGCATGATCGCCGGCCTTGAGGGTCACCACGATATGGCGGCAGACGTCGCCCTTGGCATTCTTGAAGGAGAACAGCGGCCGCACGGTGCCACTCAATCGGCCATGGGAGCGCTGCCAGACGAAGTTGGCGCCATCGGGCACCTCAGTCAGGCCGACGTGAAGGGCGTTCAGCGTCGCGATCTCATCGAGCTCACTCAGGGTGAAGCTCGCAGCCGGGGCGCTCGTGCTCGGCGCCGGAAGCTTGCGCAACTCCGGGCAGGAGCAGGCGGGGTCGCCGGCAAACGCCAAAGCCGGCATGGAGAGCGCGGAGACGCAGATCGCAACGCGACTAGCTGCGCTGTAACGGTTACGCATGATGACTCACTCGTACTCGAACTGACTGGACCCGCAACGGCGGGGCGGGTACTCGTACAGGTCGAGAATGCCGCGATCAGGTTAAGAGAACCTCAACGGCTGTCCCTTCCCGGTCGCTAACGTGAGCAGACATCCATGGCCGATACACCGAAGCCCGAATACTATACGGGGCCGCAGGCGGGAGACTTCACCGCCGCGGACGAGCCGTTCATGCTGTTCGACAACTGGTTCAAGGACGCTGCCGCGCACGAGCCGAATGATCCGAACGCCATGGCGCTCGCCACCGTCGATCCCGACGGGTTGCCCAATGTGCGGATGGTTCTGCTCAAGGGTGTCGATGGACCGGAGCGGTCCGACCGTGGATTCGTGTTCTTCACCAACTACGAGAGTGCGAAGGGTCGCGAGCTGCTGGCTTCCCGCAAGGCGGCGCTCTGCTTCCACTGGAAAACTCTGCGCCGGCAGGTGCGTGTGCGCGGGCTCGCCTCGCCGGTTGCGCCGGAGGAGGCCGATGCCTATTTCGCAACGCGCGCACGCGGCAGCCGCATCGGTGCGTGGGCCAGCGCTCAGTCAAGGCCACTTGAAAGCCGGTTTGCGCTGGAAAAGTCGGTTGCCCTCTACACGGCCAAGTACGCAATCGGCGAGATTCCGCGCCCGCCGTACTGGTCGGGTTTTCGCGTCGTACCCGTAGAGATGGAGTTCTGGCACGACCGGCCGTTCAGGCTGCATGACCGCGTGCAGTTCCGTCGTGCAGGTGCGGGCGAGGCGTGGTCGCGGACGCGCCTCTACCCCTGATCGCAGCTCTCGCAAGCTGCAGGTTAATCGCGACGCTAAACCTCTGACGCGCGGAGCCGATTTCGGCTATGCTGCGATGCAAATCCGAGACCGGTTCGCGCCCTTCATGGATGTCCTAGCGCCATGCCCGCCATCAGCAATGCCGAGCGAAAGACCCTGATCCTGACCGGCGCCTCGCGCGGCATCGGGCACGCCACTGTGAAGCGTTTTGCCTCCGCAGGCTGGCGCGTCATCACCTGTCTCA
>JAEVZQ010000307.1 GCA_023392135.1 Pseudomonadota bacterium
TCATTGTTCCGGCGGCGATCATCGCCCCTACGGCCTTCGCGGCGGCCTTCCTTAAGGTCCCTGTGCTTATGGCCGCCGCCGGGTGCAGCCTCGGAGCGCCTGGCCATCTCACCTTGGGCAGCGGAGGCCGGCGCCGACGCGGCGGCGGGCTGCTGCCGATCTTTCCGCTGCTGGTTCTGGTGCTGCGGCCGCCCGTGGCGCCCCTGACCGTGCCGTTCCTCGCGCTGGCCGCCATCCTGGTGTCCACGGTTGCGGCGTCTATCTGGCCGCGCTCCGTCGTGGCGGCGCCTGGGACGCCAAACGTCCTCGTACTTGACCTCGTCGGCTTTGGCGGGGTTGGCCTCAGCGGCCGGCTGCTCCGAGGTGTCGGCAGGCAGCACGATCGCGGCGCCCTCTGATTCGGGTGCACTTGCCTGATGGCCGTCGGCCGCACCGAGTTCTGGCACTGGGACAGCATCGACCGGCTGAGCGGCAGCTTCGAGCATGACCTCCGGTGTCTCGACCGGCGCGGTCTCAGGCTCGGCAGCGGTTGGCTCGGCTCCCGACCCTTCTGCCGAACTTTCAGACGGCTCAGGTGCAATGCTGGTCTCAGCCGATGGATGCTCGGCAGCTTCCGCTGTCGCCTCCGCCTCTTCACTCTTTGCCTCGCCGGCCTCGCCGGGCTGCTGCTCGACGAGAACCTCCGGAACAGGTGCCGTCTTGATCGGCCGCCGGTCCAGGCGAAATCCGAGGCTCGTGAAAACGGCGCCGAGCTCGTCAGGAGAGCACCCCAGGATCGACATCATCTCGGGGATCACGACGAAGCCACCGTCACCCGTCGAGCCCTTTGGCGGCGTGGCGGAGGGATTCTCCGGGTTCGGCCGCCAGGCCAGAAGCGGCCGGATCAGATCGGCAAGCCGCTCCAGAATGTCGATGCGCACCGCCCGCGGCCCGCACACGTGATAGCCGCACGCCCGGTAGAAGGCCTCGGGCACCTTCGGATCCGCCGGTGATGATGTGAGGCCCGGGCGCGGCGGCTCAGGCAAGGAGTCGAGTGAGAGCCCATGCTCGCCGGCATGCTTCAATGCCCAGAGCACCAGGGTCAGCTCCGCCGGCGCAGGCTTCAGAAGAAGAGGGAAATAGATGTTGAAGGCACCAAATCGCACACCGAAGCGCCGAAGCTGGGCACGCCCAGGCTGGTCGAGCGATTTCATCTCGTCCGCGACGGTATCGCGCTTCAGCACACCGAAGTTCTCGGTGAGCCGGAAGGCGATGCCGCGGGCCAGGCCAGAGAGGTCCTGCGCCTCGGACAGCTCGATCAGAGGCTTCAGCCGCTCACGAATCGTATCGCTGAGCCAAGTTGTCAGCCGATCCTGAACCTTTTCCCTGTCCGGCGCCTGCAGATGCTCGTCGGCCAGCAGCACGAGCTGCGGCTTCAGCGGGTGCTCGCCGGGCTCGACCCGCGCCACCTCCTCGCCGCGCCAAAGGATGCGCCCCTGGCGTGAGAGCTTGAAGGCGTCATTCTTGGCCGCCGCGACACGACGCGTGCGCATCGACAGCTCTTTCGCCAGTACTTGCGCCGCAGCACTCCGGGCTGCCTTGCCATGGATGCCTTCGGCCTGGGAGTCCGGCGAGAAGACAAAGCCCTTAAGTCGCCCGACATAGTGGTTCTCGACATGGATCGCGCCGTCGTCACCGATATCGGCATTCAGAGCTTCCTTGTCGCGCATGCCCCGCATCAGCGCGCTGGTGCGGCGGTCGACGAAGCGCTGCGTGAGCTGCTCGTGGAGCGCGTCGGACAGACTGTCCTCGATCTCGCGGGTGCGGCCCTGCCAGTGCTCGGGATCACGCAGCCAGCTCGAACGGTTCGACACGAACGTCCAGGTGCGGATGTGCGCAATCCGGTTGGCGAGCGTGTCGATGTCGCCATCCGTGCGGTCAGCCAGCGCCACCTGGCGCGCGAACCAGTCTTCCGGAATGCGCTCCTCGCCGGTCAGGAGAAACTTGTAGAGGGTCGCCACCAGCTCCGCGTGGTTCTGGGACGATATCTTCCGGTAGTCCGGAATCTGGCACACATCCCAGAGAGTGGCCGTTGCTGCGGGGCCGCGAACCAGGTCGACCAACTCACGATCCAGGCTGACGTTCTCGAGCGCTATCACGTCGTCGGCCATGCGCGCGCGGGCAAGGCGCGCTTCGGTCGGAAAGGCACGCAGGCTATCACGCAGGGCGTCCAGAGATGAAAAATCGAGCCGCCGGTTGCGCCATTGCAGCACCTTCACGGTGTCGAACGTGTGCGTCTCCAGCCGGTCGATGAGATCATTCTCGAATGGCTCGACATCGCCGGTCACGCCAAACGTGCCGTCGTTCATGTGCCTGCCGGCGCGCCCCGCAATCTGCGCCATCTCGGCTGGCGTCAGCGTACGGTGGTTCTGTCCATCGAACTTGCGGACGGCGGAGAACGCCACGTGGTCGACGGTGAGATTGAGCCCCATGCCGATCGCATCGGTGGCGACCAGGAAGTCGACCTCGCCGGACTGATACATCGCCACCTGGGCGTTGCGTGTCCGCGGCGACAGCGCTCCCAGCACCACCGCTGCACCGCCCCGCTGACGGCGGATCAGCTCCGCGATGGCATAGACCTCATTCGCGGAGAAGGCGACCACAGCCGTGCGCGCGGGCAGCCGCGTGATCTTCTTCTGGCCCGAGTAGGTCAGCTTCGACAGCCGCGGGCGAGAAATGAAATTCGCACCGGGAATGAGATCGCTGATCGCCTCGCGCATGGTACCGGCGCCGAGCAGCAGTGTCTCCAGCTTGCCGCGGGCGTGCAGCAGGCGATCGGTGAAGACGTGTCCGCGCTCCGGATCGGCGGCGAGCTGGATCTCGTCGATGGCAAGGAAATCGACATCGATCTCGCGCGGCATGGCCTCGACGGTCGAGACCCAGTAGCGCGGGTGCTCCGGCTTGATCTTCTCCTCGCCCGTGATCAGGGCGACTCGGTCCGCGCCGACCCGGGCGGCGATCTTGTCGTAGACCTCGCGCGCCAGCAGACGCAGCGGTAGGCCGATCATGCCCGTCTCGTGACCGAGCATCCGCTCGATCGCGAGGTGTGTCTTGCCCGTGTTCGTCGGTCCCAGAACGGCGGTGACGTTCCGGATCCGCGATTCGTAATCGATGCCCATGATGAAATCAGCCTCCTGCCTTGGTCTCGTGTGAGACGCAGGCGCCCCGGACGCAAGCTAAAATGTCGCGCAAAGTCCCGTCACCGCTCAGTGCAGATCTGATGTCTCTATCGAGTCATCGCCCGATGAAATATACGGCCAGACCTGCGTGTGCCCATTCCTTCTATGAGAAGGCGCGATTTTCAGTGTCACCAGTCACCGCCCGGTCAATGCACCAGCGCGATCTGCTTCACCCCAGTCGAAATCTCGACGCGCTGCGATTTGAGGATGGCCGATCCAGCAAAAGTTGGAATCCTGATCTCATAAGGCACAAGAATATTGGCGCTCGGAATTGGACGCAAGGCAACTTCGATCCCCTTGGCTTCCGCCATGTACCGAATAGCCTTGTTCTCCTTATACCCTGCGATGGGAATATAGCGCACGCCGCAGACGATTGCGACGTCCGGCTCGCCGCTCGGCCGCGCCTCTTTGATGCGCTCCTTGCGGCTGAATGACAACTCAAGATCAAATCGTTGCTTGCCATCGAAGATGGCGATCTTGCGGTCGCACGGCTTGTCGATCTGGCCGGTCGTCATGGCCATGACCGCACTCATCGGGTCGAGCACATTCCTCAAGTGCTCATCGGTCAGCGGCACCATCCGTCTGGAGGGCTTGCTCGGCGGCTCCAGCGTTCGATCGGCCACCGCACCCCTGGCGAAGCTCATATCGACGGAGCCGGTTTTCGAGTTGCTCTTGTACCGAAAAGCGTAACGCGACGGCTGCGGCTCTCCCTTGCCCCAGGACCCGGTGCTGCTCGTCTCACCTGACCATTCGAAGGCACCAAGAAGCGCGGAGAACTTCGCGCGCCCAGACAGAGAATAGGTCGCCTCCTCGACACTCGATTGAAAACGGAACTTGCCGATCTCGATGCCAGCAAACTCGATGCTGTAGCTGGCCGCGACCTTGCTGGGCCTCGCCTCGCCAGCAGCGGCGGCGAAAGGCACGAGAACGGCGAGGAGCGCCAGCCCTGCGCAATGTCTGGACCGTCGCATCCAGCATGAAAGCCGGGCAAGTAAAGTGCTCATGGCGACGCCTCCAGGAAGCGACATCTTAGCCCGTGGCCCTACGTTTCGTTTTGGTCAAATGTGTGTCGCGGATGCGCGCCAGATCGCGCCCATGGGGAAAGATCGTTAAGACTCGCGCGCTTGACTGTTCCCTTGCGGCCTAAGTATAGAAGGCGCGAACTCCCGGCCCGATCCTGACGGGACGTTTCCGATTCCGAAACGAACAGAATTCATGCGTCCCTGCCAGGGTGCGCCACGAAAGGAAGTCGTGTCATGACCAGACGCTGTGAGCTGAGCGGCAAGCTGCCGATGTCGGGGCAGCTCCGGAGCCACGCGGAAAACAAGAGCAAGCGCACGTTCCGCCCGAACCTGTGCACGGTTTCGCTCATCAGCGACACGCTGAAGCGGACGATCCGGCTGAAGGTGAGCGCCCATGCGCTGAAGTCAGTCGAGCACAGAGGCGGGCTCGACGCCTACCTGCTGAAGGCCCGCGACGAGGAGCTGTCAGATCGCTGCCGGCGTCTGAAGCGCGATATTCGGAAGGCCAAGGCCAGCGCGGGCTCGGAAGAGACGCAGGCTGCGTAACTCTGATGGCGCCTCGCCCTCCAGGCTGGCGGCCGCTCAATCCTCCGATTTGTCCTTCAAGGTGAACTGCAGCAGCAGCGTGCGCTGCAGTAGCGGATTGAAGTTGTCGTCCGAAAGCAGCGTGACGACCGTCTCGCCGTGCCGGTCCCGATGCACGGCGACCCCCTCCATGTTGTCGATGTCGTAGGCCATATCGCCTTCGAACAGCACTTCGCCGCGCATCACCGCGCCCGGCACGATCTCGTCCGCGGAAAGCAGCCGCAAGCGCATCTTGACCCCCTCGGTCCAGCGGAACCGGCGTTCGAGCACCAGGAGACCACCGTCATCGAGCGGCGCCGCGTCGGTAATGTCGAACCCGGCGATGTCGACAAGATGCAATTCCTGCGGCTTACCCTCGACCCACACCCAGCCGGTGTGATTGCCGTGCTCATTCGCAAGGCGTTCCGAAAAGGCGATCATCGATCCCTTCAGGCGCCCTGACCGCAGCACGCTGATCGCCTCGAAACCCTCGTTGGAGCCCATGCGGCGGGCCTCGGCCGGAAGATCGATATAGTGGAGCGGGGCAGATGGTCCGGCCTCAGTCATGCGAAACCGGCCGATGCGGTGGTTGCGCTCGAATCCGATCAGCACCAGTCCGTCCTGGAGGTTTCCCTCTGCCAGTGTGACGGCCTCGGCATCCCGGTCTTTGCTTCGGGTCAACGGCTTGCCGTTGAGCGCCAGCAGCGGGCCGATCCAGGACCGGCGGAATCCCATAGGACGTATGCCATCGTAGGTCAGCTCCGCAGTGAGCCATGCGCCGCTATCGGAGATGGCCAACACGCGGCGTCCGGCATCATCGAGCACCAGCCCCGACCAGCCACCGAACTCCCTTGCAGACGAGTTGAGCACCAGACCGCCACGCCATCGCAATCTGCCGAAGTTCCGGCGATCGAGGTCTTCTCTGTCGAAGCCCGCCATTGGGCGGGCCGTGACCTCGATC
>JAEVZQ010000314.1 GCA_023392135.1 Pseudomonadota bacterium
GCACCTTTCCCTCCGCAACCACGGACGTCGCGAAGTCGAGAATCAGCGGCTCATCACCGGGTCGCGGCACGCCGACCGCATAGGGCGCCGTCGACAGCCGGCGGTCGACACCACCGTAGGGGGCGACGAGCAGGCTGGAAGCTGCGTTGACGAAGTGTATTGATACGAGGCCGGCTTCGGCAGCCATCTCGGCCCACTCGCCGACGCGACCGACATGCCCGGAATTGCGCAGCGCGACGGCAGAAAGGCCCATCGCGCGGCACTTGGCGATGCCGATTTCCACCGCCTGCGGCGCGGTCGTCTGGCCGAACCCGTACTTGCCGTCGACCACGGCGAGGACCGGCGTCTCGCGCACGATCTCGACCGTCTGGTCGGCGATGAAGTCGCCTTCGGCCATCCACTGCAGATAGCGGGGGACGCGGACGACCCCGTGGCTGTCGTGCCCTGCGAGATTGGCGCCGACGAGAGATTTTCCGAGCCGCTCCCCTTCCTCTCGTGAGCAACCCGCCGCAACGAAGATGTCGCGCACCAGCTCGCGCAGGTTCTCCGCAGCCACCGTAACCATCCGTAACTCCCCGGTTCTGTCCTTCCGGCTCGCATGGCCGGCTTCGGCAGCGAAGCTAAAGCAGATCAGGCCCGCTTGTCACGAATGCTGATGTGCAAGACTGCTTCGAATGCCGGAGCACGCATCGCATTGACTTTGATCACTTGCGCACCCGGTCGAACCCGCTAGCCTGCCCCCCAAACATCAGAAAGGGCCTGCCGATGGATTTTGCTTTGCCCAAGGAAGTCGAGACGCTGGGCGAGCGGGTGCTCACGTTCATCAAGGAAGAGGTCATTCCGTTCGAAACGGATTCGCGATGGACCGCGCACGGCCCCACCGAGGAGCTGCGCCGCGAGCTCACTGAGCGGGCGCGCAGAGCTGGTCTGCTGTCTGTGCATGTTCCCGAGGAATATGGCGGGATCGGCCTCGACCACGTCGGCAAGTCCGTGGTGCTGGAGGCGGCCGGCTACTCGATGCTGGGCCCCGCGGCGCTCCATTGCCACGCCCCTGACGAGGGCAACATTCACCTTCTGGAGCAGGTCGCCAATCCTGAGCAGAAGGAGCGCTATCTGCGCCCGCTGGCCACGGCGGAAGTGCGTTCCTGCTTCGCGATGACGGAGCCGCATCCCGGAGCGGGCTCTGATCCGGGCATGCTGGCGACGCGGGCTGAGAAGGACGGGAACGGCTTCGTCATCCGCGGCAGGAAGTGGCTCATCACCGGGGCGGAAGGGGCCGCGTTCGCGATCATCATGGCTCGCACCGGCGATGGCCCGAACGATGCCACCATGTTCATCGCCGACCTGCCGAACCCGGCGTTCAGGATAACCCGCACGCTGGACACGATGGATTCCTCGTTCATGGGCGGCCACGCCGAGGTGGAGATCGACGACTTGCGCCTGGCAGGCGATTCAGTGCTGGGCGAGATCGGTCAGGGATTTCGCTACGCGCAGGTCCGGCTGGCGCCGGCGCGTCTCACACATTGCATGCGCTGGCTCGGATCGGCGCAGCGGGCACACGACATCGCCTCCGAGTATGCGCGCACGCGTCAGGCCTTCGGGCAGCGGCTCGGCGCGCACGAGGGCGTCAGCTTCATGCTCGCCGACAACGTGATGGACATGCATGTGAGCCGACTGGCCATCCGGCATTGCGCCTGGCTGCTCGACCAGGGGAACCGCGCATCCTCGGAGAGCTCGATGGCCAAGGTCATCTGCTCGGAGGCGATCATGCGCGTGGCAGACAGGTCGCTGCAGATCCTCGGCGGCATGGGCCTGACGCGCGATACCGTGGTCGAGCGGATTTTCCGCGATGTACGCGCGTTCCGTGTCTACGACGGACCATCCGAGGTGCACCGCTGGGCGCTGGGCCGGCGAGTCGTCGAGCGGAACTGGTCGAACAAGGGTTGAGTCGAGGGGGCCGCCATTCAGCCGGAGGCCGCTGCACGTGCTCTGCGCACGCTGTCCAGAAGGATGTCCGCCGAGCGGACGGAGCAGGCGCAGGGCACGTCGTAGAGGATCGACAGCCGCAGCAGCGCCTTGACGTCGACGTCGTGCGGCATGGGCGTCAGCGGGTCGATGAAGAAAAACAGCACGTCGATGGCTTTCGCAACAATGAGAGCGCCGACCTGCTGATCGCCGCCGCGGGGACCACTCTCGAGGCGTTCCAGCCGCAGCTCGGGGTAGTGCTCCAGAAGCACCTTGCCGGTGGTCCCCGTTGCAATCAGATCGAGCTGCCGAAAGATGTCGAGGTTTCTGCCGACCCACTCGATCATGAGGGGCTTGCGCGCGTCGTGAGCAACCAGGGCGTACTTCTTCATCACTTTAGCCAGGCGTCCCGCCATCCGAAGCTTTTCACTAACGCAGATGGGGCACAGCCGTCGCGGATCTTCGGAAAATGGTGCGACGCACAAAAAATCGGGAACGACGTCGAGACGCCGTCCCCGGTACCATGTCTCCCCAGACTTGGACCGTCACATTGGTTGCCGCTGGTTCAATGTTGAACGCACGGCCATGTGATCGAGTGCGGCAGGATGTCGTAGGCCGAAGCCGCTGTCAAGGATGTCGCACGCCAATTGCAAACGACTATTCGAACGGCCCCTAAGGGCTCCAATCGCCGAACCGGGTTGCACGCCGGCGACGTCGGGGGTATCCGCAGGGGAGAACCATCTGTTTACATCCTCTCCGCGCCCGTGAGGCCCGCCTGTCCGTAACTAACCTAAGGAGCACGACCTGTGCCGAAGCTTGCATCACGTGCTCAGTTACCGGAAGCCGGGGAGATCTTTCTCGACCACGTGGCCTGGATAGTGCCGGACATGGCAAAGGCCGCGCCGGTCTTCGAGCAACTCGGGTTTCCGCTCACCCCTTACGCCGTGCACGGCGATCGCGATCCTGCCACCGGGGCGCTCAATCCGGTGGGAAGCGCAAATCGCCTTGCCATTCTGGAGCGGGGCTATCTGGAAATTCTGACTTCGGTGGAAGGTGTCGACAACCCCGTAACGCGGCACATGCAGAAGGCCATCGGCCATCACACGGGGGTGCACCTTATCGCCTTCGCTGTTCCTGACGCGGCCGAGACCGCGCGCCAGATCGCAGCGCGAAATTTTGACTTGCAACCGACGGTCAACCTGAAGCGCACCGTAGAGGCTGAAAGCGGGGACCAGGCCGAGGCGGCGTTCACGGTCGTCCGGGCTGCCTTCGAGCAGTTTCCCGAGGCGCGCGTTCAGGTCCTCACCCATCACACGCCAGAGCATGTCTGGCAAAGCCGGTATATGCTGCGTGAGAGCGGCCTCGTAGGACTCCTCGAGGTTGCGATCGTTACCCCCAATCCGCATGAGGCGGCGCTGCGGTTCAGTGGTTTTCTCGGCCGGTCGGTCGAGAAGGACGGCAACTCGCTGGCGATCAGGCTGGATCGCGGTGCCTTGCGGATCGAGGACGCGCGCAGTGCTGCCGAACGCTACGGCCGAATTTCCAGACCGCCGATGCCGGCCGTCGGCGCCATCACGCTCACCTCTCGTGATCTCGACCAGACCCGCTACTTCCTCCTGAGCCAGGGGCTGCGGCCCGGCGCAATCAACCCCGGCCATCTGCTGATCGATGAATCAGAGGCCCTGGGCGTGCATATCATTGTCGTTCCGGATTAGCCGTGAAATGAATCGCTGCGGGAACCAGGTCAAACACCCAAGTGCCGGTGCATCAGCTCCGGATCCGACTTGAGTGTCGCGGGGGCACCTTCGAAAGCCACCTCGCCTTTGACGATGATGACGATGCGGTCGGCGAGGCTGGTGACAGCCTCGACCGTCTTATCGACGATCAGCGTAGCTATTCCCGCCTCGCGGATCAGCGCGATGGTCCGCCAGATCTCGTCGCGGATGATCGGTGCCAGCCCCTCCGTCGCTTCGTCGAGGATCAGCAGGCGCGGGTTGGTGAGCAGCGCGCGGCCGATGGCGAGCATCTGTTGCTCACCGCCGGAGAGCTGGTCGCCGCGGTGCGTGATGCGTTCGGCCAGTCGCGGGAAAAGATCCAGCACGCGCTCCTGCGTCCATGTCCGGCCGCCGTTGACGTCGTCGCGTTCGGCGATGGCGAGGTTCTCGGCAACCGATAACGAAGCGAAGATGCCACGGCCCTCGGGGACATAGGCGATACCGGATTGCGCGCGGCGGAAGGTGGGCGCGCCCGTTGCATCGCGGCCATCCACGAGCACTTGTCCGTGGCGCGGCGCCGCAAGGCCCATCAGCGTCCGGATCAGCGTCGTCTTGCCCATGCCGTTCCGGCCCATCAGACCGATCGTCTCGCCGGCACGCACCTCCAGCGAGACGCCGCGCAGGATGTGGCTTGATCCGTAATAGGTGTGGAGGTCGCGGCCGGCCAGGATCGGCGCCGCGGGATCGGCGGGCATCGGCATCACGCGTGGGCCCCGAGATAGGCACGCTGCACCTCGCTGCTCGCGCGCACGTCGGCGGGCCGGCCCTCGGCCAGCACCGTGCCGTCGACCATGACGGTCATGCGGTCTGCGACCGCGAAGACGAAATCCATGTCGTGCTCGATCAGCAG
>JAEVZQ010000363.1 GCA_023392135.1 Pseudomonadota bacterium
AGGCGGCCCACATCGCCGAGGCCTTTCCGGCCGTTTCACGCCGCGTCGGCGGGTATCTGATCGACGCTCTGGTGCCGGGCAACAAGCCACTGAACCTTGCGACTCTGCTCGTTGGTTCCGAGGGAACGCTCGCGCTTTCGCGCCGGATCAAGGTGAAGCTTGCGCGGCAACCGAAGAACAAAGCCCTCGGCATCTGCCATTTCCCGAAGTTCCGGCAGGCGATGGAGGCCGCACAGCACATCGTGAATCTGGGACCGGTGGCGGTCGAGGTCGTGGACCATACGCTCATCGAACTGGCGCGCGATATCGCCATGTTTCGCCCCGTCATGGAGACTTATGTGCGCGGCGAGCCTGATGCGCTGCTGCTTACCGAGTTCGCCGAGGACGACCAGGCCGAGAACCTGCGCCGCCTCGACCGCCTCGAGGAGCTGATGGGTGATCTGGGGCATCCGAACAGCGTGGTGAAGGTGGCCGATGCGGCCGGCCAGAAGGCGGTGTGGAGTGTGCGGGCCTCCGGCCTCAACATCATGATGTCGATGAAGAGCGAGGGAAAGCCCGTTTCCTTCATCGAGGACTGCGCGGTGCCGCTCGAGAAGCTTGCCGACTATACCGAGCAGCTGACGGCGGTGTTCGAGAAGCATGGCACGCGCGGCACCTGGTACGCCCATGCCTCCGTCGGCTGCCTGCATGTGCGGCCAGTGCTCAATTTGAAGCTCGAGAAGGACGCAAACACCATGCGCGCCATCGCCGAGGAGGCGTTCGCGCTGGTCAAGGAATACAAGGGCGCGCATTCGGGCGAGCACGGCGACGGGCTGGTGCGGTCCGAGTTCCACGAGATGATGTACGGTCGCAAGACCATCGAGCTGTTCGAGGAGGTGAAAGACACCTTCGACCCGCAAGGCGTGATGAACCCCGGCAAGATCGTGCAGGCGCCTCGCATGAACGACCGCACGCTGTTCCGCTTCAAGCCGGGCTACCACGTGCGGGACTTTCAAACCGTCCTCGATTGGTCAGCTTTTCCCGGCGCCGGGGGAGGATTCCAGGGTGCCGTCGAGATGTGCAACAACAACGGCGAGTGTCGTAAGCTCGAAGGCGGCGGCATGTGCCCGAGCTACCGCGTCACGCGCAACGAGCGCGACGTCACGCGCGGCCGCGCCAACACGCTGCGGCTCGCGATTTCGGGCCAGCTCGGACCGGATGCGCTCGCCAGCGACGAGATGCTGGAGACCGTCAAGCTCTGCGTCTCCTGCAAGGCCTGCCGCCGCGAGTGCCCGACCGGCGTCGACATGGCGCGCATGAAGATCGAGGTGCTGGCCGCCGCGGCCAAGCGGCGGGGCATATCGCTCCGTGATCGGCTGATCGCCTATCTGCCGCGATATGCGCCGTACGCCGCCCGGCTCGCGCCTCTGATGAATGCACGCAACGTTATTCCCGGTGTTGCGTGGGTGACGGAGCGGCTGATGGGCTTTGCGGCGAAGCGCAAGCTGCCCCGCTGGACGCGGCGGCCGTTTTCGTCAGCTGCCCGCGAACGCGGAGAGTGGAGGGGCGAGGGCCAGTCGCCGGCTGTCGGCGAGGTGGCGCTGTTTGCAGATACGTTCAACACGTACTTCGAGCCGGAAAACCTCCACGCAGCTATCGAGGTGCTGGAGCGGCTTGGCTACCGGGTGCACATCCTGGAGCCAGTCGATGGCGGGAGACCTGTCTGCTGCGGGCGTACGTTTCTCTCGGCCGGACTCGCGGATGAGGCTCGCGCCGAGGCGGAGAGGCTGCTCGCAGCAGCGAAGCCCTTCGTCGAGCGCGGGGTTCCGATCGTCGGGCTGGAGCCTTCCTGCCTGCTTTCGCTCAGGGACGAAATTCCCGGCCTCTGCCCGGGACCGCAAGCTGCGCGGGCGGCCGAGTACGCTTGGCTGTTCGAGGAGTTTCTTGCGCGCGAGATCGACGCCGGGCGCCTCACGGGTCCTCTTGCAAGGTCTTCCGGGCGACTGCTGCTGCACGGCCACTGCCATCAGAAATCATTCGGTGCGATGCCGGCCATCACCAAGGTGTTGTCCCAGGTGGAAGGATTGACCGTCGACGTGGTCGAGTCGAGCTGCTGCGGCATGGCCGGGGCATTCGGCTACGCGGCGGAGACTTACGACGTCTCGATGGCTATGGGTGAGCTCTCGTTACTTCCCGCCGTGCGCAACGCGGAGGCCGATTGCGTCGTCGCTGCCGATGGCTTCTCCTGCCGGCACCAGATCAAGGACGGCGCCGGACGCGAGGCACGCCACGTTGCCGTGGTGCTTCGCGATGCGCTCGTCGCATCGGAACGCTGAGCCTGTGAGGGGACCGCTCACCGCCGGACCGTTTTCCCTCGCGCTTGCCGGGGCGGAGGATGATCAGCAGGCGCGCGTCCGCGCCACGGGCTCGTTCAGAGCACGCCGAACAGATACAAAAGCGCGATGACCGAAATCGGCACGCCGAAGAGCCACAAAATAACGCCTTTCATACCGCCTCTCCCGATACGTGCATTCTGGTCGCGGAAAATTTATCCGCGCCCGTGAACTCTTTCGGCAGGCAAGTGGTTCCCCGCTTGCCTCGTGCTGAGTTGGTCCTCCGCGCGCGCAGAAGCTGAATACGCCGAACTAACCGCAATTGCTGGATGGTTTTCGCGCTTTCAATACAGGGCCAAAATCGAAACAGCAGCTAGGCAATGAAGCGTTGACATTGTTGTGCCACGTGCCACTGATAGCGCACAGCATGCTTGCTTTCAGCGAGCAGAACGCCCGACGTCCATGGCGGTATGAGGCGGACGGGCAGACAAGAAGATGGGCAATCCCCCGGTGGGGAGGCCCGATCAAACCGGACTGCGGGAGCTGCCCGTGAATTGAGCCGGTTTTGGCTGGAGGAGACGACGAATGAGAAACTGGGCACGCGCCTTGACGATTGCGGTTGGCGTGGCGACAGCTGGAGCTGCACTCGCGCCATCGATTACGTCCGCACAGGAGAAATATCCTACAAGGCCCATCGAGTTCATTGTGCCATGGGGCCCCGGCGGTGGCGCCGATCAGCTGGCGAGGCTGACAGGCAAGCTGCTGGA
>JAEVZQ010000026.1 GCA_023392135.1 Pseudomonadota bacterium
CGGACCTCCAGCACGTCGTTGGCGCGCTGCACGAGGTCGGGATCGATGTCGATGATCGACACGTCGTTGCCTTCGGCAGCGAGCCGTTCGGCGATGCCGAGACCCACAACGCCTGCGCCGCAGATGATGACCTTCATGTCGGTTGGGCCTTGTTCGGATGAAAGCGCGCCGATCGGGGCCGCAGCCCAGCTACCCCGCCCATCACCTCATGACAACGCACGCGGGCGCCCCGGTGTCCCCATTCCGAAGTTCGCCATGCTCGAAGCCGTTCTGGTGAGCAGACTCCGGAACCAGATGCGAGGGTACATCCCAGAAGTCGGCAGCGCGATTGAAATCGACCCGCGCGGAACCTCGCTGCCGATCATCACATCAGGGCTGTCCGACCGGCATCCCGCTCCGGTGGTCTGAGCTGACGCCCAGCGCCCTTAATTTCCGGTGAAGAGCCGACCGCTCCATGCCGACGAACTCGGCGGTGCGCGAGATGTTGCCGCCGAAACGATTGATCTGAGCGAGCAGATACTCGCGCTCGAAGATCTCGCGCGCCTCGCGCAGTGGCAACGACATGAGGTGCTCCGCTCCGCCATTGACCGGGAGTGGCACGTTCGACCCGATCTCGTCTGGCAGCATGTCCGCCGAGATAACCGCATCCGGGTCACCGCCGCAGAGGATCATCAGGCGCTCGATGTTGTTGCGCAACTCGCGCACGTTGCCCGGCCAGTCATGGGCCTGCAGGACGGCGATGGCGTCCTCGCCGATCCGGCGTGGGGCGAGGCCCGAACTCTGCGCAATCTGCTGCACGAAGTAGTTGACGAGATCGGGGATGTCCTCGCGCCGCTCGGCGAGACCCGGCACGCGCAAAGGCACCACATTGAGGCGATGGTAGAGATCCTCGCGGAAGCGCCCCTCGGCCATGTCGCGCTCCAGGTCGCGGCTCGTCGAGGAGATGATGCGTACATCGACGGAAACCTTATGGCTCCCGCCCAGCCGCAGGAACTTCTGCTCGACCAGGACCCGCAGGATCTTACCCTGCGTCTCGAGCGGCATGTCTGCCACTTCGTCGATGTAGAGCGTGCCGCCGTGAGCCTCTTCGAGGGCGCCGACCTTGCGCGCGTCACCTGTGCGGTCCTCGGTGCCGAACAGCTCTTCCTCGACACGCTCGGGCACCATGGCCGCCGCGTTGAGCACTACGAAGGGACCATCGGCGCGGTGCGACTTGGCGTGAAGCACGCGCGCAGCAAGCTCCTTGCCGGCACCGGATGCGCCACGGATCAGCACGCGGCTGTTTGTCGGTGCGACGCGGTCCAGCTGATTGCGAAGCTGATTGATGGCCGTCGAGCGCCCGATCATCTCGGCGCTCTGCGTCGACCGCTCCTTCAGATGCTTCACCTCGCGGCGCAGATTTTATGTTTCCAGCGCACGCATGGTCACCAGGATCAACCGGTCGGCCTTGAACGGCTTTTCGATGTAATCGTAGGCGCCGCGCTTGATGGCGGTCACCGCCGTCTCGATGTTGCCGTGGCCGGAGATGATGACCACCGGCAGGTCGGGGTGCACCTTCTTGATGACCGAAAGCACCTCGAGCCCGTCGAGCCGGCTACCCTGCAGCCAGATGTCGAGGATCACGAGGTGCGGCCGGCGCTCCTCGATTGCGCGCAGGGCCTCGTCGCTGTCCCTTGCGAGCCGGCAGCGGTGGCCCTCGTCCTCGAGGATCCCGGAAACGAGCTCGCGGATGTCGGCTTCGTCGTCGACAACAAGGATGTCAGACGCCATCGGTCACTCCCTTCCCTTGGCGGCGCGATGCCACCGAGGCAGACCTACTCGGCTGCTTCGGATTTGACATCGGTCTTGCTTGTGAACTCGTTGCGAACAGGCAGCGTGATACGGACGAGCGCACCCCGGCTACGCTGCGGGCCTGGCGGAGCATCCTCCAGGGTCAGCACGCCGTCATGCTGCTCCACGATCTTCTGGACAATAGCGAGGCCGAGGCCGGTGCCCTTGTGGCCCTTGTTGGTGACATAGGGCTCCAGAAGGCGTGACCGGTTCTGTTTGGGCAGGCCGATGCCGTTGTCAATGACCTCGATCTCGACACGGCCATCGCTCGAGCGCAGGACGGCCTCGATGCGGCCGCTCCAGTCCGGCTCGGGGCTTTCGGCGGCGGATTCGACCGACTCGGTGGCATTCTTGACGAGGTTCGTCACCGCCTGGGTGATCAGGCGCCGGTCGAAAAGACCCGTCAGGGGCTCTGCCGGAATGTCGAGGTCGTAGGCGATATGAGGGTGGCTTTCGCGGAACAGGATCACCGGCTCCTGGAGCACGTCGCGCAGATCGCCGGGCTCCATGACGGGCTTCGGCACACGGGCGAACGAGGCGAACTCGTCCACCATGCTCTTGATATCGCCTGCCTGCCGCTCGATGGTGGCCGTGAGCTTGTCGAAGGTCTCCCGGTCGTCCGTGATCACCTTGCCGTACTTGCGCCGGATGCGCTCGGCGGAGAGGATAATAGGCGTCAGCGGGTTCTTGATCTCGTGCGCGATACGGCGGGCGACGTCGGCCCAGGCTGACGTACGCTGGGCAGAAACGAGCTCGGTTATGTCGTCCACCGTGACGACCGTGCCCTGCTCTTCACCGCTCTCCACCTCGCGCGTGAACCGCACCGCGAAGATGCGCTCCTCACCGTTGTTGTTGATCAGCTTCACCTGATGCTGGAGCCTGTATGCGACGCGCTTTTTCTCCGCCTTGGTCAGCAGCTCGCCGATCTCGGGCACGGCGTCCTCGAGGCGCCGGCCGATGAGCTCCTCCGCGCCGGCGCCGAGCAACTGCTCTGCCGACCGGTTGGCGAGCCTGATGCGGTCCTCCCGGTCCAAGCCGAGCACCCCCGCGGACACACCCGTCAGCACGGCCTCGATGAAACGCCGGCGCTCGAGTAGCTGCTCGTTCGCCGAGACGAGCGCATCACGCTGCGTCTTCAACTCCGTGGTCATCGTATTGAAGGTCTGCGAAAGGCGCCGCAGATCCCCTTCGCCGCGCCGGACCGGCAGCGTCACCTTGAGATTGCCGCGCGAGACCTCCTGGGCGCCCGCGATCAGGCGGCGGATCGGCGCCACGAAGCGGCCGGCGAACCACAAGCCGGCCCAGATCGCCGCCAGCAGCGCCGTCATCGAGATCATGAAGTACATGAGCCCGTGCGCGATCTTGAGCCCGCCGCGCCGCTTTCGCAGCTCATCGTACTCGGCGACACCTGCCTGCGTGCGTCGCAAGTAACCCATCACCTTCGGGCTCACGCCACGCAGGACGTAGAGGTAGGACCCGGGATAGGCGCTGAGCTTGGCGATGGCGGCTACGCGATGCGTGTTGGAAGGCATCAGCAGCGGGACCAGCCCGGCCTCGGCCTGGGCGATGACACTGGCCGGCGGTGGCAGGTAGGGCAGCCGGTCGTCCTCGATCGCGCTGATGATGGGGCGGCCTTCGGCATCGATCACGTACGCGGCGGGAAGGTCGCGCAGACCCGCCTGAGCGATCACCTGGTTGCGGAGCTCCTGGGGGTTATCGCGCAGGGTGTCAGCCGCATCGTCGAGGTCCTTGGCCATGTTGACGATGTCGGTTCTGATGACCTGGCCGTGCTCCTCGACGTAGGCGTTCGCCACGTCGAGCGAGTTGGCGATAATCTGGCGGGTCCGGGTTGAAAACCAGCTGTCCAGCGATCGCGAGAATGTCGTGGTGGCGCCGATCGCGAGCAGGATTGCCGGCAGCGCCGCAATGATGCTGAACAGGAGGACGATGCGAACATGGAGCCGGGCGCCGGCTTCCTTGTCCCGCCACGCCCTCGCAAGTCCGATTGCCTGCCAGCCGATCACGACGAACATCGCCGCGATCAGCACCACATTGATGAACAGCACCGCGAGCACGATCTCGTTGCGCGGTACGATGGGGGTGAGGCCAGTCAGGATGAGATAGGTCGCGAGCCCCGACACGAGCGACAGGATGACGATGACGAAGCCGATCCAGAAGGCGAGCGGGTTCGCCTCGGGAAAAGGCAATCGGTCCTCGTCCACGATGTCGCCTGGTGCCCTGACGGGGTCAGCGGACGTCATCCACAACGCCTCTCATCGGCCTCGAGCGCAATCGCATGGACCCGTCCGCGGCCACCGGTCGGTCTGCTCGTTTAGCCAGATACGTAGCTATTCGGTTACATTGATGGCATCGGCCTGAAGCGATGCGATCACAGATCAGCTACAAGACTGTGACATTTTCGCGACATGATTGCCGATATCCCCGGATGAAGTCAAGGCAATCGCCTGCGCCCTGTGCGTTGGCCGCTCTCATGCTGCGCCGGGCGACTTGAACACCTGTATGTCCAAGTCCTTGATCCGGCTACGTAATGTGTTCCGATTGAGCCCAAGGAGCTCTGCGGCCCGAATCTGGTTGCCGCGCGTCGCCGCCAGCGCTGCCGCGATCAACGGCTGCTCTACCTCGCGGATGACGCGGTCATAGAGGCCGGGCGGCGGCAGCTCGCGCCCATGGCGGGCGAAGTAGCGGCCGAGATAGCCTTCGACGAGTTCCGAGAGCGACGCGTTTTCCGCCGGTTGCGCCTCGTTGATTCGCGACGTGAGCGCTTGGCTCAGCTCTGCATCTACGATTTCCGCTGTAATCGTATCCTGCGGATGGAGTGCGACCAGGCGGAGCACCAGATTCTCCAGCTCGCGAACGTTTCCGGGCCAGGTATGCCGCTTCAGGCCCTCCAGCGCCGGGGTTTCCACGGCCTTCTGACCGTGACCATTGCGGGCGGCCTGCCGCAGAAAATGGCGCACGAGATCGTCGATGTCGCCGAGCCGCTCGCGCAGCGGCGGCAATCTCAGCGGAACGACGTTGAGCCGGTAGTAGAGGTCCTCGCGGAAGAGCCCCTGCTGGATCTGGCTCCTCAGCTCGCGGTGCGTGGCGGCGATGATCCGCACGTTGGTGCGCAGCGGAATGCGACCGCCGACAGTCGTGTACTCGCCTTCCTGCAGCACGCGCAGCAGGCGCGTCTG
>JAEVZQ010000405.1 GCA_023392135.1 Pseudomonadota bacterium
TCGATGATGAACGCGAACGCGGCCGGGATCAGCATGAGGATGCTGATAACCGCGCCGATCTGGAAGTTCTGCTGGCCTACGACCTGCTTGTAGATTTCGGTTGCAAGCATGCTGTATTGGCCGCCGATAACCTTGGGAATGCCAAAATCGGTGACACACAATGTGAACGACGCAATTCCCGCGCTCACCAGGCCGTATTTCATGGAAGGCAGAGTGACCGTAAAGAAGATGCGCAACGGCCTGGCCCGCAGTGCGCGCGCCGCCTCGAAAAGGCGTGCATCCGAAAGCGCTATGGCGGCACTCAGGATAATGAACACGTGCGGGAAGTGTGCGATGGACATGGCGATGATGATGCCGATCGGCCCGTAGATCGTCTGGCCCATCATCAAGCTGTTGAGATAGCCCTGGCCCCCGAACAGCTGCGTCAGTGCCATTGCCGAAAGGAGCGAGGGCGTCAGCAGTGGCAGCAGCGCGACGCTGCGGAACATAGTCTTGAACGGCATACAGCTGTGCGCCAGGGCGAGCGCGAACAGCAGGGCAAATCCTAACGTTATGACCGTGCTGACGACTGCGACGAAAAACGTGTTCCAGATGACGTCGACCGCCGCCGGGTGCGAGAAGAACGTGGCGTAGTTGGCCAATCCGATAAAGGCGCCGTCGACGTTCTGCAGGCTGCGCCAGAAAAGCAGGATCAGCGGCGCCACCGCGAAGAGAACGAGGAATAGTGCCAGCCCCGTGAGGATCAGGGCCGGCGAGGACGGCAAGCGAAACGGCACGCCGCGGACATGCAATCGGCTAACTCGTCCGATGTATGTTTCGCTTGTCGCGGCCACGCCGTTCCGGCTCCTCATGGTGCCGTCAAAAGGACGCCAGCATTACTTCTTCTTTGGCTCGGCTTTGCTGCCGTAGCGCTTTTCCCACTCGGCCAGAATGCGCTCGCGGTTTTCTGCCGACCAGGCAAAGTTCTGCTTCATGATCCGATCCCCGATGTCCTTGGGCACGTAGGGGATCTCCTTGGCGAGACCGGGCATCGCAACAACCGACCTCGTCGCACCATAGAGCTTCATGGCCTCTTCAGAAGCAGCCCAGTCGGCGAGCTTTTTGGCAGCATCGAGCTTTTTCGTGCCGTTGACGATGGCCATGGCGTTCATGTCCCAACCCAAGGCCTCCTCCGGCATGATCAGCTCAATGGGTGCGCCCTCCTGCTTCAGCCTTGATCCCCTGAGCTCGAAGGCGAGCCCGACCACCTGCTCGCCGCGGGCAGCGATGACAGCAGGCGCACTTCCAGAGTGGGTGTAGCGGCTGATGTTCTCGTGGAGACCGTCCATCAGCTTCCAGGCGGCTTCCTCGCCGTAGGTCTGGATCCAGGCGGCGACATACATATACCCCGTGCCGGACGATGCCGGATGCGGCATGACGATCTGCCCCTTGTAGACGGGGTCCGTCAGATCGCTCCACGTCTTGGGGGCGGGAATTTCCCGCTTCTTGCCTTCGATCTCGTTATAGACGATTGCACAGATCCAGGCTGAGTTCCCGAACCAGTAGGGCGGATCAGCCGGATCGCGGAACTTCTCGGGGATCTTCTCGAAGCCAGCTGGCTTGTAGGGCATCAGAACGCCCCGCGCCTTCAGGACGTCGATATTGGTGACCGCCAGACCCCAAACGGCATCAGCGCGCGGGTTGTCTTTCTCGGCAAGCAACTTGGCGGAAACGATCCCGGTCGAGTCGCGAACCCAGTTGATCACGATATCAGGATGCGCCGCTTCGAAGGCATCCTTGTACGCGGCGAGATCATCGTTCTCGTAGGCCGTATAGACGGTCAGCTCGGTTTTCGCCTGGGCCGCAGCCGACGCAAAGCTGAGCCCCAGTGCGAGTATTGCCGCCTTCGCAAGCGGTCGAAATAAAGATCTCATTGCGTTCCTTTCCCTTTCCCGTTGGTTGTTGAGGTTATTTCTCCAGCGAAAACGCGGAATTTCGATGGAGGAATGGAGATGCGGATCGTCGTGCCAGGGCGGAGCTCGCGATCCTCGATCACAGAAGCCGGCAGTGTGATTGTCAGCGCGGGGCCACGATCAGCGACCGGCTTGGTCTCGCAGCGAAAGAACGACCCGAGGAAGTCGACAGCAGCGATGCGCACTTCGAGGCTGTTCTCAGCCGTTTGACCGAGCGGAACGAGGCGAACATCCTCCGGCCGAACGCATACCGTCACGCGGCTGCCGGGCCGAAACGAACGGCCAAGGTCGCCAGGAGAAAGCACTAGTCCGGCAACGGCGAGGTTCTGGTCGCGGGTGACTTCCGCCTCGAACATGTTCATGGCACCGATGAAGCTGGCCACGAAGGGGGAGGCCGGCCGGTAGTAAATCTCCTGCGGGGTGCCGGTCTGCTCAATCCGTCCATCCGCCATCACGACGATCCGGTCGGCCATTGTCAGGGCCTCTTCCTGGTCGTGGGTCACCAGGATCGTGGTAACTCCCAGTCTCGACTGCAAGGCCTTGATCTCGAGCCGCAGATGCTGGCGCACCATGGCGTCAAGTGCAGACAAGGGCTCATCGAGCAACAGCAGGCCTGGAGAGTTGCAAAGAGCGCGTGCCAGTGCGACGCGCTGCTGCTGCCCGCCCGAAAGCTGGGCCGGATACTTCTCCGCGGCGTCCGGCAGGCCCACCAGTTCCAGGAGTTCGCGCACACGCGAAGAGCGATCTCCCCGGCTGAGGCTCCTGTCTGCTGCGAGGCTGTAGCCGACGTTGCCCGCAACGGTCATGTTTGGGAACAGAGCGTAGGACTGAAATACGATGCCAAAATCCCGCTGCCC
>JAEVZQ010000480.1 GCA_023392135.1 Pseudomonadota bacterium
GTGCGTTGTCTGTGGGTTACAGGTGGAAACCTGCGACGCGGCGCCGGCCGCGCGTTCTCAATGAAGCCGTCTCAGGCGCGCCGCATAGAAGCCGTCCATGCCCGACATGGCTTGACTCTCCAGGCGCAGATGAAATGGGAATGTGCGCAGATCCCCAACGGACGTGATCCATTCCGCAGCGATGCCTGCCTCGCCGGGTTTGATCGGAACGCGCTCGAAGGCCTCTCCGAACCGAGCGAGAAAGCGTGCGATCTGCTGCGGTCCCTCCTCAGGCTCCAGCGAGCAGGTACAGTAGATCAGAAGCCCTCCGGGTTTGACGAGGTCGGCGGCATTCGCGAGCAACCGCCCCTGGAGCATGACGAGTCGATCGAGGTCGCTCTCCCGCTTCAGGTGCAGGATATCCGGATGCCGGCGGATGGTGCCGGTGGACAGGCATGGCGCATCCAGCAGAATGCCATCGAACGTCTGGCCGGGGCTCCACTCCGCTGCATCGGCGTGAACGACCTCGGCCTCGAGATGCAGTCGGGCCAGATTGGCCTTCAGACGCTCGATCCGCCTCTCGTCCACCTCTACGGCCGAGACACGCGCGCCTGCTGCCGCTAGTTCCGCCGTCTTGCCACCGGGAGCCGCACACATGTCGGCGATCCGCTGGCCCTCAACATTGCCGAGCAGCTTCGCGGGTAACGCCGCCGCGGCGTCCTGCACCCACCAAGCCCCCTCGTCGAAGCCCTCGAGGTTTTCGATGCGACCCTCGGCGAGTAAGCGAATAGACCCTGTCGGAAGGAGAGTTCCGCCCAAGCGCCTTGCCCATTCCTCCGGTTCGGACTTCACCGTGATGTCCAGAGGCGCCTCGCGCAAGGACGCCTCACCGATCAGCTCTGCCGTATCCGATCCGTAAGCCGCGCTCCAGCGCGTCCGTAGCCAACCAGGAATGTTCAGCCTCACCGGATCCTGAACGGCTGCAATCTCCCCACCTTTTTCCGAAACGCGCCGCAGCACCGCATTCGTGAGGCGATCGAAGCGACGTGCGCGCGGATCGCGGCGAGCCTGCTCGACGGCGAGGTTGATAACCGCATGCGGGGCGCTGCCCAGGAACACGAGCTGCGCCGCCGCCGCCAGAAGAATGGACGTCAGTCGCCCGCGATCCCGCGGCAGCGGCCGCTCGATGAAGGCGCCGCTGATATCCGTGAGTTGCCCGTGTCGCCGCAGGACAGTGGCAGTGATCAGCCGCGCAAGGCCGCGATCATTCCCGGCAAGCTCGCGATACTCCTGGCGCGCCATTCCATAAGCGAGGGCCTCTTCGAACGTCCGCCCCCGGTCGAGCACACTTGCAATAAGCTCGACCGCAAGCTCTCGCGCCAACAGCCCCGAGGGCAACTGGCGCGGTCCGGGCTTGGGCCGTTCCTTCGTCCGATTCTGGCTTGCTGCCATTCCCTTCAGCCCCAAGGGCCGCGGGCCGGGCCACTCGCTACACTGCTGCTCACCCCCTGACCCATTTCAGCGGCCAGCTTCTGCAGCTCCGCAATCCTGTTCTCCGTGTTGGGATGGGTCGAGAACAGGTTGTCCATGCCCTGGCCTGAGAGCGGGTTGATGATGAACAGGTGTGCCGTCGTCGGTGCCTCCTCGGCGACAGGGTTCACGATCCGGCGGGCATAGTGGTCGATCTTCTGCAGCGCCGACGCCAGCCAAAGCGGCTCGCCGCAGATGTGGGCGCCCATGCGGTCGGCCTCATATTCCCGCGAACGGCTGATCGCCATCTGCACCAGCATGGCCGCAAGCGGGGCGAGAATGATCGCCGCGAGCGCGCCGATGATGCCGAGCAGCCCGCCACCCTCATTGTCGCGCCGGCCACCGAACATCATGCTGAACTGCATCATGTTGGCGAACATGGTGATCGCGCCCGCCACCGTCGCGGCCACCGTCATGATGAGCGTATCGCGACTTCTCACGTGGGCCAGCTCATGCGCGATCACGCCAGCCACCTCCTCTCGATCGAGCATGTTGAGCAGGCCGGTCGAGGCACACACCGCTGCTCGCGACGGACTGCGGCCCGTGGCGAAGGCGTTCGGCTGGTCGCTGTGCATGATGTAGACCCGAGGCATCGGCAAGCCGGCACGCTCGGCAAGCTCGCGAACGAGGGCGTAGAACTCCGGTGCAGACCGCTCATCGACCTCCTCAGCCCCGTACATCCGAAGAACCATGCGATCGGAATTCCACAGGCTGAAGATGTTCATACCGAGGGCGATGATGAAGGCGATGACGAGGCCCGTCTTGCCACCGACCAGGGCTCCCAGCGAGACCAGGATGGCCGTCATCAAAGCCAGCAGAACACCTGTTTTGATGTAGTTGCTCGTCATCGACAACTCCCCTGCGGACACGCCCGCCGCCGGCCGCGCTCATCTGTCTGGCTCGGCGCGGCACAACTACATGGTATATAGGTAGCCACCCGTTCAAGATCCGTACCAGCGCCAGGACGCCATGACCGACAGGACCGAACCAACGCCACCGAAGGGCCCTCTTTCACCGGCCGCTCAGCGCGCGCTCGAGGAAGCCGAGGAGCGGCGTCGCCAGGCCGGCTCCGACGCGCGCCCGGCGGAGCTCGGTGGCCGCAAGGGCCCTGATCCTGTCCGGTATGGCGACTGGGAGAAGGGCGGGATCGCCTCGGATTTCTGAGTCGACAGCCCACCAAGATAGGGCGCAGGCCCACGCGATCCGCCTTGAACCGGCCAGCGATGGCCGCTATAGCAACGCGACCAGCGCGCGAGCGGGATTCTGGTCCCGCAAAGGACCGGGAACTCAGGTCGAAAGCGCGTCCTGGAGAGGTGGCTGAGTGGTTGAAAGCACCGCACTCGAAATGCGGCATACGGGCAACCGTATCGGGGGTTCGAATCCCCCCCTCTCCGCCAGTATCAAGAGACTGCCGAAGCATCGACTTCGAGTCTCTGTCGTGCAGCGTCCGCCACCCGATAGAGTGGAGAACCTCTCCTCGAGAACGCGGGTCCTCGGCGATCTGCAGTGACGATGGCCGGTCGCATCAGCGCCTTGAGCAGCACTTAACCAGGCCTGCGGCCGGAACCGGGTCGATTCGTGCGGCGGTGTAGGCTATCTTCCCGGATCGTGAACCGAGTGGCCGACTTCGGGTTGACGATTCCAATCGGGAGGCAGGGATGCCCTTCATTAAGATCCTTTTCGCCGTTGCGCTGGGGGTGCTCTCCACCGCCGGTGCGGCAAACGCCGATGTCGTTGTTTCATCGAAGATCGATACCGAGGGCGGGGTGCTCGGCAATATCATCCTTGCCGTGCTGGACGCGCACGGTATCCCGACGACGAGCCGTATCCAGCTCGGAGGGACTCCGGTCATGCGCAAGGCGATCCTCGCCGGCCAGATCGACCTCTATCCAGAATACACGGGAAACGCGGCATATTTCTTCAACAAGGCTGACGAGCCCATCTGGAAAAATGACCAGCAGGCATACGAGGCCGCCAAGGAGCTTGATTACGAGAATAACAAGATCGTCTGGCTGACGCCGGCGCCGGCCAACAACACCTGGGGGATCGCCGTGCGCAAGGATTTCGCCAAGGCGATCGATCTGGTGACGTTTTCCGACTTCGCCAGGTTCATCGGCACAGGCGGCGACGTGAAGCTCGCCGCATCGTCGGAGTTCGTGAACTCTGCTGCGGCTCTGCCGGCGTTCGAGAAAGCCTATGACTTCAAGCTGAAGCCAGACCAATTGATCACACTTTCCGGTGGCGACACGGCGGCGACGATCGCGGCGGCAGCGCGGCAGACGAACGGCGTCAATGCCGCGATGATCTACGGCACCGACGGCGGCATCGCGCCTTCCGATCTCGTCGTGCTGAAGGACGATAAGGGCGTGCAGCCGGTCTATCAGCCCGCACCGATCATCCGCGAGGCGGTGCTGAAACAACACCCGCAGATCGCCGAAATCCTGAAGCCGGTTTTCCTGAAACTCGATCTCGAAACGCTGCAGAAGCTGAACGGTGACGTGCAGGTTGGCGGCGAGCCGGCGAAGGCTGTGGCAACCGAATTTCTGAAAAAGAACGGCTTCTTGAAATAGCTCCGCGCCCGCACAGCAGAACGCAGCCCCCGTGGCGGAAATCCGGTACCTGCATCCGATAGCCAAGGAACTGGCGGCTCCCCGGCTCGACAAGTTGGGAGCCGCCATCGCCGCAATTGCCGTTTGGGGCGCCGTGGCAGCGCCATTCGCGACGTTCCGCGTCAATCGCATCGTCGAAGGCGAAGCGCGATCGACCATCGCGGCGCTGCCGCCATGGGTAGCGGCACTGCTTCTCGCCGTCATCGCCGCTGCGACCCTCGTTGCACTCTTCCGGTCACCCACACTCCTCCGCCTCGGCGCGAGCACCCTTGCTCTCGTCGTGCTCGCGGTCGCCATCGGGATCGCCGGCAGATACCTGACGCCGCCAGACACCAGCCACGCGCGCGTCTCGCCAGCTTCGGGCTTCTGGCTCCTCACTTTGGCCTTTGCACTTTCTGCGGCTGACTGCTTCACCCGCCTTCGCTTGCCGCCACTCATGCGCATTGGTGCGCTCATCGCCGCCGCCCTGGCGATCGGCCTGATCCTCTCCTCAGGAACCTGGAACAGCCTGTCGATCATGAAAGAATATGCCAGCCGGGCCGATACCTTCTGGCTGCTCGGCGCAGAGCATCTGACGCTTGCCTTCGGCTCGCTCGTTGCCGCCGCTATCGTCGGCATCCCGCTCGGCATCGCCTGTCACCGGACGCCCGCGCTTCGCGGGCCGGTGCTCAATGTCCTCAACATCATCCAGACAATTCCGTCGATCGCCCTATTTGGCCTCCTGATTGCGCCGCTCGCCTGGATCGCGGCCAATGTCCCGGGTGCCGCAACCGTCGGGGTGAGCGGCATCGGCATGCCGCCGGCCTTCGTTGCGCTGTTCGGCTACTCGCTGCTGCCGATGGTCGGCAACACGGTCCTCGGGCTCGAAGGCGTGCCGCCGGCGACAAACGACGCCGCCCGCGGCATGGGGATGACCGACCGGCAGCGGCTGCTCGGTGTGGAGCTGCCCCTCGCCTTGCCGGTCATTCTGACGGGCATCCGCATCGTTCTTGTGCAGAATATCGGGCTTGCTACGATCGCGGCGCTGATCGGCGGCGGCGGTTTCGGCGTCTTCGTCTTCCAGGGCATCGGCCAGACGGCGATGGACCTCGTCATGCTCGGCGCCATCCCGACGGTGGCGCTCGCCTTCGCCGCCGCCATCGTCCTCGACGCCATTGTCGAGATCAGCACGAAAGGCGGGCCTCGGGAGCCGGTCTCATGATCGAGATCGACGCCGTTACCAAGCGTTACGACGGCAGACCCGTCGTCAACGGCATCTCGCTCGTCATCGAGCCGCATACCCTGACGGTGATCGTCGGCACCTCCGGTTCGGGCAAAACGACCCTCATCAGGATGATCAATCGGCTGGTGGAGCCGAGCGCCGGCGTGATACGCATCGACGGCAAGGATCATCGCACTCAGCCGCCGCACCTTCTGCGCCGGGGGATCGGCTATGTGATCCAGGGCCACGGGCTCTTTCCGCACCGCACCGTAGGGCAGAATATCGCGACCGTGCCGGTGCTTTCCGGCTGGGATAGGTTACGCATTGCCCATCGCGTCGATGAATTGCTCACGCTCTTCCAACTCGACCCGGCGCAATTCCGCGACCGCTACCCGCATCAGCTTTCCGGCGGGCAAAAGCAGCGCGTCGGTGTCGCCCGCGCGCTTGCCGCCAAGCCGAATATCCTCCTTATGGACGAGCCGTTCGGCGCGCTCGATCCGGTGATCCGGGACAAGGCGCAGATGGATCTCGTGTCGATCCAGAAGCAACTCGGTACGACGATCGTTCTCGTGACGCACGACATGGAGGAGGCCATTCACCTCGGCGACAAGATCGCCGTCATGGATGATGGCAACCTCCTGCAATACGCGACGCCGGCAGAAATCCTCGCCCGCCCTGCCAGCGAATTCGTCGAGATGCTGATCGGCACGGCCGACCGGCCGTTTCGCTATCTGTCGCTCAGCGGGCTCGGCGACATCATCGAGCCGGGCGCGGCGAAGGGCGTGCCGCTGCCGGTGACGGCCTCGCGCCGCGATGCACTTGCCGAGCTGCTCTGGTCGGGTCGCACGGCGCTGCCCGTCACCGGTGCCGGCGGTGTCGTTCTCGGGCAGGTGAGGCGCGAGACACTGCTGCGTCTGGCGGAAAGGCCGGCTTCATGAGACGATGGATTCCGCTGGCGCTCCGGCTTGCGGTGCTGGTGCTCCTTTCCGCCTTCATCGCGATGCCGCAATGGTTTGCACCGGTATTTCAGCCGCTGGCGGAAAACAATGCACCTGCCATTTACGATCAAGGCAGCCTGCTGGTCCTCACGCTCCTTCATCTGAGAACTGTGGCGATCGCGACTGTCGCGGCGACTCTCGTCGCCGTCGGGCTCGCGATTTTCGTGACGCGGCCGTCCGGGCGGGAATTCCTGCCGCTGTCTCGCAGTCTTGCCAATATCGGCCAGACCTTTCCTCCTGTGGCCGTCCTGGCGCTTGCCGTGCCAGCGTTCGGCTTCGGCGAGATGCCGACGCTGATTGCGCTTTTCCTCTACGGCCTGCTGCCCATCTTCGAAAATACGCTGACGGGCCTGACGACCCTGCCGGAGCCGGTGATGGAGGCGGCTCGAGGCGCAGGCATGACGCAACTCGAGTGCCTGACGCAGGTCGAGTTGCCGCTTGCCTTCCCGGTCATTCTCGCGGGAATCCGGCTCTCGGTCGTGATCAGCCTGGCGACTGCGACGATCGGCTCGACCGTGGCGGCCAAGACCCTGGGCGAAGTGATCATAGCCGGGCTCTTGTCCAATAATCTCGCTTTCGTGCTGCAGGGCGGGCTGATCGTCGGTGCCCTCGCCATTCTCATTTATGACGGCTTTACCGGCCTGGAGCGCCTGGCGGCCAGACGCACCGGTCGCGTCGTCGCCGACGCCTGATCGTTCCCACGCGCGCGGCGATTCAGTTTCCGACCTGCAGCGCCACCAGGCGAATGAGAGAGATGAGCGGCGCAGGATAGACGCCGAGCCATACCAGAACGAGTGTCAGCGCCGCCAGCGTCGTGCCGCCGATCCAGGGGATGGGCTCGATTTCGATCGCTTCCTCCGCGGGCGCGGGCGTCGCCATGACCACTATGATCCGCAGGTAATAGAAAAGCCCGATGACGCTGCCGAGCACGAGAGCGAAGATTGCGGGCCATGCCGCAGCATCGACCCCGCCGGCGATGGCGTAGAACTTGGCGAAGAAGCCGACCGTCAGGGGTATTCCGGCGAGCGCCAGCAGCATGACCGTGAAGGCGCCGCCGAGCCATGGCCGCTGCCACAGCAGGCCGCGGTAATCGTCGAGCACTTCGATTTCGGCCTCTCCGCCCGGTGTCGACAGAACGGACACGATGCCGAATGCGCCGAGCGTCATGACGAAATAGGCGACGAGGTAATAGCTTACCGCCTCTTTTGCGAGGTCTCCGCCCGCGAGGAAAGCGACCAGCAGATAGCCGAGATGGGCAATGGAGGAGTAGGCGAGGATGCGCTTGACGTTGTTCTGGAGGAGCGCCAGCAGATTGCCGATCAGCATCGAGGCAATGGCAAGGACATTGATCATGATGATCACCGAGCCGAAGCCATAGGCGTCGGTGTTGAGGAAGTAGCGCAGGAGCAGCGCAAAGACGGCACCTTTGGAAACGGTGGCGAGAAAGGCGGTGACGGGTGCGGGCGCCCCCTCGTACACATCCGGCGCCCACATGTGGAACGGCACGAACGACAGTTTGAAGCCGAAGCCGGTGACGATCATGGCGAGGCCCGTCAGCCAGTAGATATCGGGCGGAACCTCATCGATCATGTGCAGGAAGTCGCCGATCCGGCTGAATTCCATCGTGCCCAGGCGGGCGTAGACGAGCGCCATTCCAAAAAGCAGGATTGCGGAGGATGTGCCGGCCAGTATCAGATATTTCAGGCTGGCCTCGACCGGCATTTCGCGGCTCCGCGGATAAGCGATGAGGCCAAGGAGCGCGATGCTGAGTGTCTCCAGGGATATGAAGAACGACGCGAAATGGCTGCTTGCAACCAGCGATATCGCGCCAAGCGTTGCGAGCAGCACGAGCAGGTAGAACTCTTCCCGCCGCTCGCGCCGTATCTCGAGATAGCCGTGCGACAGCAGGAGAACGGAAATCGTGGCTGCAAGGATGAGGCCGATATAGAAAAGCGCGTAGCCATCGATGATGAAGAGGGGCGTGACTTGGAGCGGCGCCACCTCGCTGGCAGGCCAGAGGGCGACGAATGACAGCGCGGTTCCGGCCAGCGCCAGGCCGAAGGTCAGGTTGTGGCGGCGGTGAATCGCGATCGCCAGCATGACGACGACGATCGTCGTTGCGAGGACCAGGTAGGGCAGGATCGCGATGAGGTCCGCTCCGCTCATGGCTCACCGCGCCGCTTCCGTTGGCCTGGTGGCGAGCTGGTGCAGGTTGTCCAGCCCGGGGCGGAACGTATCGAAGACCGGCTGCGGGTAGAACCCGAGCCAGATCAGGGTGGCGATCATCGCCGCCATGATCGTCATGTGTCGCGCCGAAAAGTCGGGTAGCGCAACCGTGCTTCGCGGCTCGCCGTGGAACGCCCGCTGGACGAAAATGAGTGCGTAGATGACAGCCGCGATCAGTCCGACCGCCCCCGCGATCGCAAAGCCGGCAGACCGGCTGAAGGCGCCGAGGAGGATGAGGAATTCGCCGACGAAGTTGCCGAGCCCCGGCAAGCCGAGCGAGGCGATGGCAAAGAACATGGCGATGGCGGAAAGGCGCGGCATACTCGCCCACAGCCCGCTCATCTGGCGCATGTCGCGGGTATGGAGCCGCTCCTGGACCGCGCCGACCAGGATGAACAGGGCGCCGGTGCTGAGGCCATGCGCCAGCATCTGGACGACGGCACCTTGCAGGGCGAGCTCGTTCCAGGCGTAGATGGCGAGCAGGACGAAGCCGAGGTGACTGACGCTCGTGTAGGCGACGAGGCGCTTCATGTCGTCCTGGGCGAAGGCGAGGACGGCGCCGTAGAGGATGCCGATCACCCCCAGCGCCATCGCGACCGGCGCAAAGCTGGCGGCGGCGTCCGGAAAGAGGGGAACGGCGAATCGCAGCAGGCCGTAGGCGCCCGTCTTCAGCATCACGCCGGCCAGGATGACGCTCCCCGCCGTCGGTGCTTCGGTATGCGCGTCGGGAAGCCAGGTATGGAGCGGCACGGCCGGCAGCTTCACCGCGAAGGCGATGAAGAAGCCGAGCATGATCCACATCTCGGTCGCCGCATCGAGCTCAGTCCGTGACAGGGCGAAGTAGTCGAAGGTGAGTATCCCCGTCTGCTGGTAGTTGATGAAATAGAGCGCCAGGATCGCAACGAACATCAACAGGCCGCTGCCTTGCGTGAACAGGAAGAACTTGATCGCGGCGTAGATCCGCCGCTCGTGCCCCCAGATGGCGATGAGGAAATACATCGGGAACAGCATCAGCTCCCAGAAGAAGAAGAAGAGGAACAGATCGAGGGCCAGAAAGACGCCGACCGTACCGGCGAGGGTCCACAGCAGGTTTAAGTGAAAGAAGCCGATGTCTTCGGTGATCTCGCTCCACGATGCTGCCACCGACATGATGCCGAGGCCGATGGTGAGCAGGATCAGCAGCAGGCTCAGACCGTCGAGGCCGAGGTGGAAATGGATGCCAAGCGTCGGAATCCAGGGAAGATCGAGCTCGGCGATCCAGGTCCCTTGCGGAGCAAGGGAGATTGCTTCGTAGTTTTCAGACCAGAGCACCAGAACCAGGGCGAGATCAACCGCCAGGACGACAAGCGACACCCAGCGCGGCCAATCGCGGCCGCCCAGCTCGGCAAGCCAGGCGACGGTGCCGCCGATCAGAAGCACGAGAAAGATCCACAGCAGCATCATGCGAACACCGCGAGGATGATGAC
>JAEVZQ010000490.1 GCA_023392135.1 Pseudomonadota bacterium
AGGCCAGGCCACCCGCGCCCGTGACGGCCAGCGACATGCGTGCCGCGATGCGCGCATCGTGGGCCTGGTGCTTGTAGGCAATGAGCAGGAACGACGCGATGCTCGTCATCTCCCAGAAGACGACGAGCTGAATCAGGTCCTCTGACAGAACGAGCCCCAGCATGGCCCCGGCGAACCCGAGCAGGAGGCCGAAGAATCGGCCCAGCCGATCGGATGCCGGCATATAATAGGCCGCATAGAGGACGACCAGAACGCCGATGCCGAGGATCAGGATCGCAAACAGCAGGCTGAGCCCGTCGAGCCGCAGGGCGAGCTTGACGCCCCATTCCGGGAGCCAGCTCCATCTCTCGATCAGAGTAGTCTGCCCTTCAGAGAGAAAGAAAAGCGGAACCAGCATCGCCAGGCCGAGCATCATCGCGGCGGCCGTAATCCATGCGGCGCCCCCCCTGCTGCGCCGGCTCGCGATGACAACGATCGGAATGGCAGCAAAAAGGGTGATGACCGTGAGCGGCAGGAGAACCCGTGTCATGTTTCCTTGTGGCGAGGTGTTCAGGCGATTCGCTGGCGTGATGCTCCCATAGCCCCGGACAAAAAAGCACGTGCAAGCGACACGCCGGCCACAGCTTTGCAATCAGCCCTTCGGCGTGCCACAGATAGTGCTATTCCGGTCAGCACGTGAACTGAGCCAGGCGCTATCCGGCACCTGAAGTGTGGAACCCATGAACGATCAAGACCGATCCCGATTTGAGCAGAACCGCCTGGAAGCCAATCTCGCAAAGAGTGCACTCGACTATCACGAGGCCGACCCTCCCGGAAAAATCACCATCCAGGCGACAAAGCCGGTAGCCAACCAGCGGGATCTGGCCCTGGCGTATTCACCCGGCGTCGCCCATGCCTGCAATGCGATCGTCGACGACCCCACGATGGCCTCGCGGCTGACGGCGCGTGGCAATCTGGTTGGTGTCATCACGAACGGCACGGCCGTGCTTGGGCTTGGCAACATCGGCCCGCTCGCCTCCAAGCCGGTCATGGAGGGCAAGGCCGTCCTGTTCAAGAAGTTTGCCGGCATAGACGTCTTCGACATCGAGGTCGCAGAGATCGAGGTCGATGCGTTCGTCGAGGCCGTCGCGCGTCTGGAGCCGACCTTCGGCGGCATCAATCTCGAGGACATCAAGTCGCCCGAGTGCTTCGAGATCGAGCGCCGCCTCCAGGAGCGCATGCGCATCCCGGTGTTCCACGACGACCAGCACGGCACGGCCATCGTCGTTGCGGCCGGCATCTTGAACGGCCTGAAGCTCGTCGGAAAGGACATCAGCGAGGTCAAGCTCGTCTGCTCCGGTGCGGGTGCGGCGGCGCTCGCCTGCCTCAACCTTCTCATCTCGCTGGGCATGCGCCGCGAGAACATCTTCGTCTCCGACATCAAGGGCTGCGTCTACAAAGGCCGCACCGAGCTGATGGACGCCTACAAGGAGCCGTTCGCGCAGGACACGAAGCTGCGCTCGCTCGCCGAGCTCCTGTCCGGCGCTGACATCTTCCTGGGTCTTTCCGCCGGGCGGATCGTCACTCAGGAGATGGTGGCGCAGATGGCGCCGCGGCCGCTGATCTTCGCGCTCGCCAATCCCGTCCCGGAAATCATGCCGGAAGACGTGAAGGCCGTCCGTCCCGATGCCATCATCGCCTCCGGTCGAACGGATTACCCGAACCAGATCAACAACGTCCTCTGCTTCCCCTTCGTCTTCCGCGGCGCCCTCGACGTCGGCGCCACAACGATCAACGAGGAGATGAAGAAGGCCGCGGTTCTGGCGCTCGCCAGCATCGTCGAGGCCGAAGCCTCCGACATTGTGCTATCGGCCTACAGCGCCGAGACGTTCGTATTCGGGCCCGAATACATCCTGCCAAAGCCCTTCGATCCGCGCCTCATCACCGAGATCGCACTGGCCGTGGCGAAGGCCGCCATGGACACCGGGGTGGCCACGCGGCCCATCGAGAACCTCGCGGATTACAGGGACAGGCTGTCACGTTTCATCTACCGCTCCGGGTTCGTGATGCGGCCCATCTTCGAGACGGCGAAGCTGGCGCATAAAAAGACACCGCGGCGCATCGTGTATGCGGAGGGCGAGCATCCTTACGTGTTGCAGGCTGCCTATCAGGTGATCACGGAAGGGATCGCGCGCCCGATTCTCGTCGGGCGGCGTGAAAGCATCATGCGCACGCTGCCGCATCTTGGGCTCAGGATGCGGCCGGAAGTCGACTTCGACATTTTCGATCAGGAGACCGATCCGCGCGTGGAAAAGATGACGGACGAGTACCACCGCCTTGTCGAAAGACGCGGTATCTCGCCCAGTCACGCCAGACGTGTCGTGCGCGCCGGTTCGACCGTCATCGCAGGGCTGCTGCTCCGGCGCGGGGATGCCGATGCGATGATCTGCGGCGCAGTCGGCCGCTACAAGACGCAGCTTCGACACGTCTTCCAGGTCATCGGCAAACGGGAGGATGTTCGCGACGTTGCTGCGCTGTCGGGTGTCATCCTGCCGAGCGGGCCGGTGTTCATGGCCGATACGTATGTGAACTACGATCCGGACCCGGATCACCTTGCGGAGATCACATTGCTCGCCGCGGAGGAAGTGCGCAGGTTCGGCATCAAGCCCAAGGTCGCCCTGCTCTCGCATTCGAATTTCGGCGCGGAGGACACGGCCTCGGCACGGAAAATGCGGAATGTGCTGGCGATCCTCAATGAGCGTGCACCGGACCTGGAGGTGGAAGGCGAGATGCATGCGGATGCCGCGCTGTCCCCCATCATTCGTGACGAAATCTTCCCGAATTCCAGTCTTACCGGTGCAGCCAACCTGCTGATCATGCCGTGCCTCGATGCGGCGAACATCGCATTCAACCTGACGAAGGTCGTTTCCGGTGCAGTGGTGCTGGGTCCCATACTTTTGGGCGCAGACAAGGCCGTGCACATCGTCACGCCGTCCATCACCGTGCGCGGCCTGCTCAATATGAGCGCCATCGCCCTGGTGGACAGCCTGCGGACTGGATGAGCCGGCTCAGCCGACCGAAATGACCTTTGCGCCCGCCTTGTCCCGCAGCTCCGCCGGGGCGACCGGGAAGACCGACTCCGGCGTACCCGCGGCGGCCCAGACGACATCGTACTGGAGAAGGTCACGGTCGAGGTAGGTCGTGAGCGGGCTGGCATGCCCGATGGGCGGGATGCCGCCGATGGCGAAGCCGGTGATGTCGCGCACGTAATGAGCGTCCGGGCGCTGCAA
>JAEVZQ010000503.1 GCA_023392135.1 Pseudomonadota bacterium
CCTCATGCCCGAGCTTCGCAAGCAACGTCACTGCGATACTGCCCACGCCCCCCGCAGCCCCGGTCACCAGCACAGGACCGCGGTCCGGGGTAACCCCATGATCCTCGAGGGCCATGACGGCCAGCATGGCCGTATATCCAGCCGTGCCGATCGCCATGGCCTGCGCCGCCGTGAGCGCGGCTGGCCGCTCCACGAGCCAGTCGCCGCTCACGCGCGCATACTGGGCATAGCCGCCGTAGTGCGTCTCTCCTGCCCCCCAGCCGTTCAGGATGACGCCGTGCCCCACCTTGATATCGGGATGGCTCGAATGTTCGACCGTGCCGGCGAAATCGATGCCGGGGATCATCGGCCACCGGCGCACGACCGGTGCCTTGCCGGTCAGTGCAAGGCCATCCTTGTAATTGATCGTGGTGTGGGTGACCCGAACCAGCACGTCGCCAGGCATCAGGTCTGTGTCGCTGAGATCCGTCCACTCGGCGCGCTGACCTTCTGGGCTCTTGGTCAGCAACAAAGCCTTGAACTGCATGACTGCCTCCTCCACGTCTGCCGCGAATCATTGGATACGACCGGGATCCTCGCCCCTTGGCCACATTGCTGCCACACCTACCGGGGTGCTCCCGCTGTTGCAAATCTGCCTGCTGGTCCTAAGTTCACCAGCGTTTCGATTACTCTTAAGATTTCCAGCTTCTGCTTTCCTATTTCTGTAGATCATTTGCGATCATTGGTCTGGAACTTAAAGTTAACTTTCGCGTTATTAGGCTTGGCTCTACCCGTTTGTCGTCGTGATTGCTGTGCATCACTGTTGCGGCACTACCCTAATTAGGGGAGGGGCGGCTAGGGATCGCGAAGAGACTGCCATTCTATTGCACCGCAGCGACGATTTTTGCTTGTGTCACACTGAGCCGCTCCATTAGAATCTGGCCAGTCGCACAGGCAACGCCTGCGCTGCCTAACCGCTGGGTCACCAGCAAAGGAGGCAACGATGGAACTGAAGATGAGACTGAACGTGCTTGCCGCGATCATGTCGTTCGGATTCCTCGCTGCGATCGTGTTCGGCGTGATCTGAGTAGGTCTTCCCTGTAGCCGCATTCCAACTAGGGGTGAAACGGATCAGGGCCCTCAGTATCCCGAGTTCTCAGAGTTTGAATCGAAAGAGGCGCGGTCCAATCCCGCGCCTCTTCTGATTTATAGCCAGTCGCGACCGAACGGCTATTTCCTCAGTGCGTAGCCTACGATCGCGAGTCCGAGCGGCCAGAGGTTCGGCGGCACGCTGACCGGGATCATCTGGTTCAACTTGAAAGCGACGATCGCGGCTCCGATCAGACCGCCGAGCACCGCCGCCGCGAGCTTGCCGGGCGACGGCGTTGCTACATCCTTCAGGATCTGTGCAGCGATGAGCCCGACAACCCAGATGATGATAGCGGCCGCGATAGCGTAAACGAAGACCTGCGCGTCGCCCCCGACACGCACGTATCGAAGCACCTCCGGTGCCCCGAACCAGCCGATGGCAAGCTGCAGTAGGATGAGAACCAGACGACCGAGCACGACACCCTCCCCCAATTGCTTTCCGGGCGAGGTCGTCCGCCGGCCTCGCTTCATCCTGACCTACCGTAGCCGATCGAGACAATCGCCTGCGGAGCGGCAATGCTCCGCAAGAACCCCTCAATCCGGACTACGGAATCGGGACACCGGCCAGCCTTATCACGCCGCCTCATCTCCGGCGACAGTGGGGAGATAGTTGAGCACAGGTGAGAGCCAGCGCTCTGCCTCGGCGACCGGCCAGCCCTTGCGGCGCGCGTAGTCCTCGACCTGGTCGCGCTCCACCTTGCCGACGCCGAAGTAGTAAGTGTCTGGGTGTGAGAAGTAGAGGCCACTCACGGCTGAACCGGGCCACATGGCGAAGCTTTCGGTCAGCTCGATGCCGGTCGCATGCGTTGCATCGAGCAGCCTGAAGAGGGTGCCCTTTTCCGTGTGATCCGGCTGCGCGGGATAGCCCGGCGCGGGGCGGATGCCACGGTACTTCTCGGCGATCATCTCCTCGTTCGTCAGCCGCTCGTCGGGCGCGTAGCCCCACAGCTCCATGCGCACGCGCTGGTGCATGCGCTCCGCGAACGCTTCGGCCAGGCGGTCGGCCAGCGCCTTGAGCATGATGCGCGAGTAATCGTCGTGCGGGTCGATGCGGGTTGCGAGGGCTTCCTCCTCGCCGAGGCCCGCGGTCACAGCGAAGCCGCCGATGTAATCGGCCAGCCCCGTCTCGCGCGGCGCAATGAAGTCGGCCAGTGCGGTATGGGGGCGCTTGCGGCTCGGATCGCGGGCGATCTGCTGGCGCAGCGTGTAGAACATGGCGAGCCGTTCCGTCCGCGTGTCGTCCGTATAGAGCTCGATGTCGTCGCCGATGGCATTTGCCGGCCAGAAGCCGACGACGGCGTTGGCCTTCAGCCAGCGTTCCTCGACGATACGCTCGAGCAGAGCCTTCGCGTCGGCATAGAGTTTCCGTGCCTCGGCACCGACCTTGTTGTCGTCGAGAATGACCGGGAAACGGCCGCTCAACTGCCATGCCGCGAAGAACGGGGACCAGTCGATGCAGGGGATCAGCTCTCTTAGGTCATAATCCTGGAACACGCGCGTGCCGAGGAACCGCGGCGCCGGCGGCGTGTAGCTCGACCAGTCGCACGCGTGGCGGTTGGCCCGGGCCACCGGAAGCGAAACGCGGTTCTTGCGCGCCTCGCCTTTCAGATGCTGCTCACGGATTTGCGCGTACTCCGCTCGCGTATCCGCGATGTAGCTGTCCCTATCGGCCTCCGACAGCAGCTTGGAGACGACACCCACGGCGCGGCTGGCGTCCATGACGTAGACCGTGGCACCCCGTTTGTAATTCGGATTGATCTTCACTGCCGTGTGAATGCGGCTGGTGGTTGCGCCGCCGATCAGCAGCGGACACTCGAAACCCTCCCGCTCCATCTCGGCTGCGACGTGGCACATCTCGTCGAGGGAGGGCGTGATCAAGCCTGAGAGGCCGATCATGTCCGCCTGATGCTTGCGCGCCGCCTCGAGGATCTTGGCCGCAGGCACCATGACGCCGAGATCGATGACCTCGTAGTTGTTGCACTCGAGCACGACGCCGACGATGCTTTTGCCGATGTCGTGAACGTCCCCCTTGACGGTCGCCATCACCACCCTGCCCGCGGCCGGCAGGGCGTCGAGCCCCATCGCCTTCTTCTCGGCCTCGAGGAAAGGTTGCAGATAGGCGACGGCCTGCTTCATTACGCGCGCCGACTTGACGACCTGCGGCAGGAACATCTTGCCTGCGCCGAACAGGTCGCCGACGACGTTCATGCCGGCCATCAGCGGACCTTCGATCACCTCGAGGGGCTTTGCCGCTTTCTGCCGCGCTTCCTCGGTATCGGCCACGATGAACTCGGTAATGCCATGGACGAGTGCGTGCTTCAGCCGCTCCTCGACCGGCCCGTCGCGCCAGGCGAGGTCCTGCTCGACCTTCTTCGCCCCGCCGCCCTTGAATTTGGGTGCCGCGTCCAGCAGCCGGTCCGTCGCATCGGGCCGGCGGTTCAGGATCACGTCCTCGCACAGCTCACGGAGCTCCGGCGGGATGTCGTCATAGACCGTGAGCTGGCCGGCGTTGACGATCCCCATGTCCATGCCAGCCTGAATGGCGTGATAGAGGAACACGGAATGCATCGCCTCGCGCACCGGCTCGTTGCCGCGGAAGGCGAATGACAGATTGGAGACGCCGCCCGAGATATGCACCAGCGGCATCTTCTGCCGGATCTGCCGCGCCGCCTCGATGAAGTCCACACCGTAGTTGTTGTGCTCCTCCATACCGGTGGCAACGGCGAAGATATTCGGATCGAAGATGATGTCCTCGGGCGGAAAACTGACTTTCTCCGTCAGCAGCTTGTAGGCCCGCTCGCAGATCGCGACCTTGCGCTCGACCGTGTCGGCCTGGCCCTGCTCGTCGAAGGCCATCACCACGACAGCCGCACCGTAGCGCAGGACCTTGCGGGCCTGCTCCAGAAAGGGCCCCTCGCCTTCCTTGAGGCTGATCGAGTTGACGACGGCCTTGCCCTGCACGCACTTCAGTCCCGCCTCGATCACGGACCATTTCGACGAGTCGATCATCACCGGCACGCGCGCGATGGCGGGCTCGGTCGCGATAAGATTAAGGAACGTTTGCATGGCCCGCTCGCTGTCGAGCAGTCCTTCGTCCATGTTGACGTCGATAATCTGCGCGCCGTTCTCGACCTGGGCGAGCGCGATGGCGACGGCGGCCTGATAATCCCCCGCCTCGATCAGCTTTCGAAACTTCGCCGATCCGGTGACATTTGTACGTTCACCGATATTGATGAAAGTCGCGGCTGCGTTGGTCGTCATTTCAATTCAACTCTCTTTCCGAACGCAAGCGCTCAAAGGATGAAATTAGCGCTTCCGAATAGCTCCAACCCGTCATTCCCGCGAAGGCGGGAATTCACGCCAGCCAGCCGAGCAGGTGTGGAGACTTGCGTGGATGGCCGCCTCCGCGGCCATGACGAAAGGGACGAGTATGATCTCCACACGGGTGGCTTCCATCCGGTCACCCGTGCACAAACGGCTCGAGACCCGACAGGCGCATTCGCGGCTCGGGCTTCGGCACTTTCCGCGGCGGGTATTTCTCGACGTGCTCGCGCACGTGCCTGATGTGCTCCGGCGTCGAGCCGCAGCAGCCGCCGACGATATTGAGCAGGCCATCGCGGGCCCAGGACTCGATCTGGCAGGCCATCTCGTGCGGGGTCTCGTCGTACTCGCCCATCGCATTGGGCAGTCCGGCGTTTGGATAAGCGGAAACCAGCGTGTCGGCCACGGCGGCCAGATCCGCCAGATACGGCCGCATCGCCTCCGCCCCCAGCGCACAGTTCAAGCCGATGGCGAACGGCTTGAGGTGGCGCATCGAGTACCAGAATGCCTCGGTCGTCTGCCCGGAAAGCGTCCGGCCCGAGCGATCGGTGATCGTGCCCGAGATCATGACCGGCAGCGAGAAGCCAACCTCGTCGAACACTTCGAGCGTGGCAAATCCAGCCGCCTTAGCGTTCAGCGTGTCGAAGATGGTTTCGATCAGGATGATGTCGGCGCCGCCCTTGATCAGTCCCCTGACCTGCTCCGCATAGGCTTCGCGCAATTCATCGAACGAGACGTTGCGATATCCCGGATTGCTCACGTCGGGTGAAATGGATGCCGTGCGGTTGGTCGGGCCAACGGCACCCGCAACGAATCGCGGACGGTTCGGCGTCTTTTGCGTCCACATATCGGCCGCCTCGCGCGCGAGCTGGGCCGCCGCAACATTGATTTCGTAAGCCAGCTCCTCCATGCCGTAATCGGCGAGCGAAATGCGCTGTGCGTTGAATGTATTCGTTTCGATGATATCGGCGCCGGCAGCCAGATACTGACCGTGAATCTCCAAAATGATACCGGGCTGCGTGAGCACCAGCAGGTCGTTGTTGCCCTTCACGTCCTTGTGGTGATTGGCGAACCGTTTGCCGCGAAAATCAGCCTCGCCCAGCTTACGCTGCTGGATCATGGTGCCCATCGCACCGTCGATGATGAGAATGCGCTCGGCCGCCTCGGCCTGGAGCGCCGCAGTTCGCTTCTCTCGTG
>JAEVZQ010000017.1 GCA_023392135.1 Pseudomonadota bacterium
CCCGGCGCCGTGCGCGAGTTGCGCCGCCGGGCTATCGGCATTTTCGCGGCGCTGGGGCTTCCGCACAGGCGCTTCGAGTAATGGATGTATACAGACCTCCGCAGCTCCCTGAAGGAGGCGTTTGCGCCGGCCGCCGGGGAGGCCGCGGCTCAGCGAGAGGCCGACATCAACGCTGCGCTCAGGCCGCTGGCCGCGGTCGACGCGTACCGGGTCGTCGTGATCGACGGCGCCTTCGATGCGGGCCTCTCCTCCGGGCAATTCCCGGAAGGGCTGACCGTCAAGGCGCTGAGCAGGGCACTGGCCGAGTCTTCTGGCGAGGCCGAGGACCTCGTGGGCATGAAGCGCGATACGGACGCTATCGAGGCGCTCAACACAGCGTTCGCGACGGACGGGGCCGTGTTGCGGGTTGCTGACAATACGGTGCTCGACAAGCCGTTGCTGCTCGTCTTCGCGCGTGCCGGCGCCGATCGCCAGTCGATAACGACACGCAACGTCGTCAACATCGGCAGTAGCGCGAAGCTGACGCTGATCGAGGCGTTTGTGCCGCTGGCCGGCGCGACTGACGAGGACCAGCACAACGCGGCGACCGAAATCGTTGTTGGTGACGGAGCGGCCGTGACCCACGTCAAGGCGATCGTCGAGAACGGCAAGGCCGTGCATCTTGGCAGTGCGACCGTCAAAATCGGCGCTGATGCGAGCTATCGCGCGTTTCAGCTCACCTCAAGTCCGGGCCTCGCGCGCAACCAGATCTTCGTCGAGTTCGCCGGCGAGGGTAGCAAGCTCGACTGCTCGGGCGCGTTCCTGGCGGCCAACAACGCGCACATCGACACGACGCTGGTGGTCGACCATGCAGTGCCGCACTGCGAGAGCCGCGAACTCTACAAGGGTGTGCTGGACGGCCGCGGGCGCGGCATCTTCCAGGGCAAGGTGATCGTGCGGCCCGGCGCCCAGAAGAGCGACGGCAAGCAGATGGCGCAGGCACTCATGCTGTCGCCGGATGCGGAGTTCGACAGTAAGCCCGAGCTGGAGATCTATGCCGACGACGTGGTCTGCGGCCACGGCTCGACATCGGCCGAGATCGATCCGGACCACATCTTCTATTGCAAGTCGCGCGGCATTCCCGAGGGGGAGGCGCGGGCGCTGCTCATCGAGGCCTTCGTCGGGGAAGCCATGGAGAAGGTCGAGAACGAGGCGATTCGCGACGCGCTCATGGAAACGGCGCGCCGGTGGCTGAACGAGAGGACGGCTTCATAGAGCCGGATCAGGTGTGACACAGACAGCGGCAACTGCGGCCGGCAGGCGGTTCGACGTCGAGCGCTATCGCGCCGATTTCCCGATCCTGTTCCGCGAGGTCTACGGCAAACGGCTCGTATACCTCGACAGCGCGGCATCGGCGCAGAAGCCGCTGTCGGTGATCGAGGCGATGGATCACACGCTGCGTTTCGAATACGCAAACGTGCATCGTGGCATCCATCTGCTCTCCAATACGGCGACGCAGAAATACGAGGATGCACGCGAGACGGTGCGCCGCTTCCTCAATGCGCCGTCCTCGGAAGAGATCATTTTCACCAAGAATGCGACCGAGTCGATCAACCTGGTCGCCTATTCATTCGGCCTCGAGAACATCCAGGAAGGCGATGAGATCGTGCTCTCGATCATGGAGCACCACTCGAACATCGTCCCCTGGAATTACCTGCGCGAGCGCAAGGGCGCCGTGCTGAAGTGGGTGCCGGTTTCGGAAAGCGGCGAATTTCAGCTCGATGAATTCGAGCGGCTGCTCAGCCCGCGCACGAAGATGGTGGCGGTGACGCACGTCTCCAACGTGCTCGGAACGGTCGTGCCTGTGAACGAGGTCTGCCGGATCTCTCACGAGCGCGGGATTCCGGTGCTGATCGACGGCTCTCAGGGAGCCGTTCATCTGCCCGTCGATGTTCAGGACATCGGCTGCGATTTCTATGTCTTCACGGGCCACAAGGTCTACGGGCCATCGGGCATCGGCGTGCTCTGGGGCCGCAAGGCGCAGCTCGATGCGCTGCCGCCGTTCCTCGGCGGCGGGTCGATGATCGAAAGCGTCACGGTGGACCGCATTACGTACGGCCAGCCGCCGAACAAGTTCGAGGCCGGCACGCCGCCGATCGTCGAGGCGATCGGGCTGGGCGCGGCGCTCAACTACATGATGCAGATCGGACGGGACGAGATCGCCGCCTACGAGAACGAGCTTGTCAAGTACGCCCACGAGCGGCTCGGCGACTACAATTGGCTCAGGATCTTCGGCACCGCGCCGAACAAGGGGTCGATCGTGTCGTTCAGCATCGAAGGGCTGCATCCGCACGACGTCTCCACGATCGTCGACCGGTCAGGGATCGCAATCCGTGCCGGCCACCACTGCGCGCAGCCGCTGATGGACCGCTATGGCGTGCCGGCGCTCTGCCGGGCTTCTTTTGGGCTTTACAACACGAAGGCCGACGTCGACGCGCTCGCGGCGGCCCTGGTTCGCGCTCACGAGTTCTTCGCCTGAGCGCCAGAGGAGTTGATGCGACATGGACGAGAAGCACCGCGAGCGGGACGTGCTGGATTTCATTTCGGAATCGACGTCCGAAAGACCGGAATCCGAAGCTGAGCAGCCATCAGCGCCGAGCATCGCGGATGGCGGTACGCCGGTCGAAGGCTCCGCACTTTCCGTCGAGGAGCTGGAGCAGCTCACGGCCGACATCGTCGGCGCGCTGAAAACCGTCTATGATCCCGAGATCCCGGCCGATATCTACGAGTTGGGGCTCATCTACAAGATCGATGTGGACGACAACCGCAACGTCAGCATCGAGATGACCCTGACGGCGCCGGGTTGCCCGGTTGCAGGCGAAATGCCGATCTGGGTGGAAAATGCGGTCTGTTCTGTGCCGGGCGTCAGCGGCTGCACCGTGACTCTCACGTTCGATCCACCGTGGGATATGAGCCGGATGAGCGACGAGGCACGGCTGGCGATCAACATGTTCTGAGGAGCCGATCCAGCGGGCACCGCTCGCAAAGGCAGCGAAGCAGGCTATATTAAGAGCATCCGCGACCTTGAACCGTTGGATGGTGAGACGATGGCAACTGCAAGACCCAGGCCCAAGGTGATGACCCTGACGGACGCCGCCGCCGAGCGTGTGCGGCAGATCATGGCCTCACGCCCCGACGTGGTGGGGTTACGCGTCGGGGTGAAGAATGGCGGCTGCGCCGGCATGGAATACACGATGAGCTGGGCCACCGAACCGGACAAGCTCGACGAGGTGGTGGAGGACAAGGGGGTCAAGGTTCTGGTCGACCCGAAGGCGATCCTTTTCCTGCTGGGAACCGAGATGGACTACAAGGTCGACAAGCTTTCCTCGCAGTTCGTCTTCAAGAACCCGAACCAGTCCAGCGCTTGCGGTTGTGGAGAGTCGGTCGCCATTACGCCCGTTTCCAAGGACAGCCTCGAAGCGGTCAAGGGCTAGAGTTCACGCGACCCCGGTCGCGAGCCTGGGGTGCAGGGGGGGCTTAGGCATGACCGGCGAAGGGACTGG
>JAEVZQ010000125.1 GCA_023392135.1 Pseudomonadota bacterium
GCTCAAAGGAGCTGGCGCTGATCGACCCCGGCCCGGAGGACGAGGCGCATTTCGCGGCGATCATGCGCACCGCCGCCGGGCGCCCGATCACGCACATCTTCATTACACACACCCATCGCGATCACACGGATGGGCTGGATCGCATCCGGGAGGCGACCGGCGCCAAGATCTGCGCCCGTGGACGGTCGCTGCGCGGTCCGGGCAGCCTGAAGACGAGCCCGTCGGGTGCCGAGTTCATCGACATCGACTTCAAGCCGGACATCGTCATGGGAGATGGCGACGTGGTCTCGGGTCCGGACTGGCGCCTCGAAGCGCTGTTCACGCCGGGACACGCCCCCGATCACCTCTGTTTTGCGGAGGCCGGCAGCAACGTGCTCTTCTGCGGCGATCACGTGATGAGCTGGAACACGACCGTCGTCGCCCCGCCCGAGGGCAACATGACGGACTACATGTGCTCGCTCGAAAAGCTGCTCGAGCGGAGCGAACCGGTGTTTCTGCCCGGGCATGGCGGGTGTATTGAGCAACCCAACCGGATGGTGAAGGCCTACATCGTCCACCGGCGCTGGCGCGAGCAGGCGATCCTCGATGCCGTCCGGCAGGGGCACGTCACCATCGACCGCATCGTGGCCGCGATTTACCAGGGGCTCGATCCCCGCCTCGTCAGGGCCGCCTCGCTCTCCGTGCTGGCCCACATCGAGAGCCTTATTGACCGCGGGCTCGTCAGTTGCGACGGCCCGCCCGGCCTCGACCGCCCCGTTTCTGCTGCGTAGCTTTCTGCTTGCTGCGCGCGTTTCGGGGATTGGCCTCCGCCGGCACACTGCTATCCAGCACCTTCCGAAGCTCGGCGAGAATCGTGCGGACCCGGCTCGCGTTCTGGCCGAGATCATGCTGGCCATAGCGGGAGGCCGAGCGAATGTCGATTTGCGACGCTTCCGAGTCGCCCATCACGCGGATTACGATGTCGTCGTAGAACCCCATGATGAAGGTTCGTTCCACGGCCTCGATGTAGCCCGGCTCTTCGAAGCTCTCACCGGGGGGCGTTTCCGAAACGACCTTATACCTCAATTGCCTCACCGCTTCGGCTGCGATCTCGAACGCCTCGTCGGCGGGCCTGGCAAGCAGAAACGGCTTCAAGTCCGGATAGGCGGCGGCCTGCAGCTGGGCAAACTGCTCTCCAGGATAGGCCACTGGATTGGCGCCAGCGCCACGCAGCTTCGCCAGCGCCGTCATGGGCGGCGGCGCGTCCAGATCCGTCGTGATGTCATTGATCGCCGGCAGATCCCGCATGGCCGGATAATAGTACGCAGGCCACGCGAACAGCAGCAGACTGGCTACCAGACCGGCGGTCGCCGCCCCTGCTCCGGTCCTGCCGGTGAACCAGACCTGCACGACGCCCATCAGGCCCAGCACAAACGCCAGACCGGCGCCCGCGAACGCCACCTTCAGCACGTTGAGCAAAATCGGCGTCGGCAGACCCAGGAAGCGATGCAGGACGATGCCGCCGATCGCCAGGCCGCCGCTGAACAGCGCCAGACGCGCGCTCCAGACGGCCGGGAACACGGGGCGCTGCCGGGTTGCGTCCATCATGCGGTGGACAGCGTGCCAGGAAAGGTCCAGGCTGGTCATTCTTCTATAACCTGCATAGGTGCCCGGCGAAGCAGGACGCCGAGGAACTCTTTATCAGACGCTTGCGCCGTGGTTAATGGCGGCAGGCATCATACCAGATACCAGCACAGGCCAGATACCAGGACAGGAAAGGCACGATGACGACGCTCTCCAACTATGCCATGCGGGATGTTGAGACGATCTTGCATCCGGCAACGAATCTTGCGCTGCATCGCACGACCGGCCCGATGGTGCTCGAGCGCGCTGAGGGCGTCTATGTCTGGGACAAGGAAGGCAAGCGCTACATCGAAGGGCTCGCGGGCCTGTGGTGCACCGGACTAGGCTATGGCAACCAGGAGCTCGTCGAAGCCGCGCGCGAGCAGATGAGCAAGCTGTCGTTCACGCACCTGTTCGGTGGCCGCAGCCATGAGCCGGCGATCGCACTTGCCGAGAAACTCAAGGAGCTGGTGCCGGCGCCGGCCTCCAAGATCTTCTTCACCAGCTCGGGCTCGGAGGCGAACGACACGCAGATCAAGCTCGCCTGGTACTACAACAACGCACGCGGGCTGACCAAGAAGAAGAAGATCATCAGCCGCATGAAGGCTTATCACGGCGTGACGATCGCGTCGGGCAGCCTCACCGGCCTGCCGATCTTCCACGCCGACTTCGACCTGCCGATGCAGCGCGTGCTGCACACCGATTGCCCGCATTACTGGCGGAATGCAGAGGAAGGTGAGAGCGAGGAGGAATATTCGACCCGTCTCGCCAACAATCTGGAAGAGCTGATTCAGCGCGAAGGCCCCGACACGATCGCCGCCTTCATCGCCGAGCCGGTGATGGGCGCCGGTGGCGTGATCGTGCCGCCGCGCACCTATTTCGAGAAGATCCAGGCCGTCCTGCAGCGCCATGACATCCTGATGATCGCCGACGAGGTGATCTGCGGGTTTGCGCGCACGGGCAACTGGTTCGGCACGCAGACATTCGGGATTCAGCCGGACAGCATCACGATGGCCAAGGCCATCACGTCCGCTTACATGCCGCTGGGCGCCGTGACGGTGAGCGAGCCGGTGTATGAGGCGATGCTCGACGAGAGCAAGAAGCTCGGCGTGTTCGCGCACGGCTTTACCTACTCCGGCCACCCGGTGTCCTGTGCCGTGGCAGTGAAGACGCTCGAGATCTATGAGCGCATCAACATCGTCGGCCACGTCCAGAGCGTTGCCCCGGTCTTCGAGACGCGCCTCAAGGCCTTGCGCGATCATCCGCTCGTCGGCGAGACACGTGGCGTCGGCCTCATCGGCGGCGTCGAGCTCGTGAAGGACAAGGCCACCAAGGAAAGCTTCGATGTCCGTCAGGGCCTCGGGCCCAAGGTCGTGAAGCTGGCGGAGGAGGAAGGCCTCATCTGCCGCGCCGTTTCCGGCGACACGATCGCACTCTGTCCCCCGCTGGTCATCGACGGCGCCGAGGTGAACCAGATGTTCGATGCCCTCGGCCGCGCGCTGGACCGCGCCGAGGATTGGATCAACAAGGAAGGCTTGCGGGGCTGAGGCAGACCCTCGCTGGTCCCGCCTCGCTGTGCTGGCCCACCCCGACGGGGGAGGGCTGCTATACGGCCCGAACGGGTGGATGGGCGCCGATGATTGCCATCGGTGCCCCCACCTCGTCGGCTGATCCGCTCCAAGCACCTTCTCGCTTCTGCGCGAGTCGGACATACTCGCCACAACCTTTACGAGCGGCGAGGTGCCGGATGGGTGCTGGGCGACGCCTCGCAATCAGCTTCGCGGCCCTGATCGCGTTCGGCACAACCGCGAGCCTTGCTCAGCAGGATACATCTCGGTCCGACCTTGGAGCGGAGCGGCTGCAGCTCCGTATCGCCAGCTTCAATGTTTCGGCTGAGCCGCCCGAAGCGGCGAGATCCCAGCAGCCGCAGCCGTCGTGGCGGCATACATTCGGCTCCGAGCGCCGGGCCGCGGCTCGGCGCCGGC
>JAEVZQ010000140.1 GCA_023392135.1 Pseudomonadota bacterium
GCGCTTGACGGCAGCAAATGGCCGGAAGCGGAGCGCGCGCGCCGGCGTGCTGCGGCCTGTCGCGGCCGAATGACGGCTGGTGTGCGCATGAGCCATTGCAAGCGGCCGGCGGGCGCCGCATGATTACACGACTGGCCAACGTCTGGGTTCGCCGCTGGTGGCGCCCGGACCCGGAGGCGATGGCGCAATGGGCCGACCTGCGCCCTGCTGTTGTCGTAACAGGCGGCTCGGAGGGAATCGGGTTCGAAATTGCCCGCCGGTTTGCCCGTCGCGGTCGCACCGTCGTGCTCGTGGCGCGGCGGCCCGACAGGCTGGACGAGGCCGCTGCAACCATCCGTAGCGAGTCCGGAACGGCCGCCCTGACCATCCCGCTCGATGTCACCCGGTCCGATGCCGGCGAGGTGATCGAGACCGAGCTCAGAGGGCATGGCTTCTATGTCGATGTGCTGGTCAACAACGCTGGCATGGGCCTGAGCGGCGACTATATAAACCAAGCGGGGGACCGCATCGCGGCGCTCGTAGAGCTCAATGTTTGCGCTGTTTCAGTTCTCATGCGGCATTTCCTGCCAGGGATGTGCGTGCGCGGCCGCGGCGGCGTGCTGAACGTCGCTTCGCTGGGCGGCTATGCGCCGGGGCCCTATCAGGCGGCGTACTATGCGAGCAAAGCCTACGTGATCTCTCTCACGGAAGCCGTCGCATGGGAGAGTAGCGGGCGCGGTGCAAGGATCGCAGTCTTCGCGCCCGGGCCAGTGCGGACGCGCTTCCATCAGCGCATGGGGGCACAGCATGCGCTCTACCGCTGGCTGATCCCATCGCCGTCGCCATCGATGGCTGCGGGTTCCGCGGTGCGCTGGTTCGAGTGGGGGCGAACCGTGATCACACCGGGGCTGATGGGGCCGTTTCTGGCGATCGCGATGCGCTTGATCCCCCATCCGATTCTGTTACCGATTGTTGGTTGGCTGCTGAAGCCGAGGGAATTACTGAAGAATGCTGGACTTTAGATCAGCGGACGCGGAAAGCGGCGCGATCACGCTGGGGACAGGCAGGAAGCCGGTCGCGACGACGGAGGAACCCAAGCCGGTCGTCGTCGTCCTTCATCAGCTCCACTCCAATCCCGGCCACGTCGGGCAATGGCTCAGGATGCGCGGCTACACTCTCGACATCCGCCGGCCGCGCTTCGGCGATCCGCTGCCCGAGACACTGGAGCATCATGCCGGAGCCGTCATCTTCGGCGGGCCGTTGAGCGCCAACGACCCGGACGAGTACATCAAAGTCGAGACCGAATGGATCGGCGTGGCACTGAAGGAGCGCAAGCCGTTTCTGGGCATCTGCCTCGGGGCGCAGATGCTCGCCCGGCAGCTCGGCGCCCGCGTCTACGAGCACCCTGAGCAGCGCGTCGAGATAGGCTATCATCCGATCCGGCCGACCCCGCACGCCCGCGGCGTCCGTGATTGGCCAGGACGGGTCTACCAGTGGCATCGCGAGGGTTTCGATCGGCCACATGGTGCAATGGTGCTCGCGACGGCGGACGGGCCCTTCGAGAACCAGGCTGTCGTCTATGGCGAGACGGCCGTCGGTGTGCAGTTTCACCCGGAAATCACGTACGCCATGGTCAAGCGGTGGAGCGGAAGCAACCCGCATCGCCTCACGCTGCCGGGTGCCCAGGACCGGCCCTCACAGCTTTCCGACCACCTGTCACATGGGCCCAATGTGCGCCGGTGGCTCGACGCCTTCATGCCGCTCTGGCTGTCTTCCCATGTGAAGCAGGCGGCGTAGTCTCGGCCGCTTGCCGGTTTCACACCATCCCAGGCACTTCGGTCGCGACCGGAGCGCGAAGCGTTTGCGATCTTGCAACTTTTCGCGCTTAGATGGATGGGCGCCGCGAATTCGGTTCCGCGTATCCGGCGTGCGGCGCGGTGGCGATCGGAACGCGAGCTCGATCCGAAACACGCTGCCGCGCCGTCTCCCTTTCGCCTGCCAGACTCCGCTGGCTGGTTTCAGATGACCGTCTCCGGGCCCTCCAACTTGAGGGCCGCCAGGTCCGGAGCGCGCGCTTCCAAATCGTACTGGAGGAAATACTCGTCGAGCTGTGGCGGCCTGACGTTGGTTCCGGCCAGCATGGCGTGCACCTGCCCGCGGTGATGGATCTGGTGCACGAAGAGGTGCGAGAGCGTGTCGCCGACCGTCTCGTAGTCGATGCCCTTCGGGCCGCGGTCGATGCCGACAACCCGGCTGAGCTCCTCGGTGGTGAGGCGATCGCACAAACCGATCAGCCGCTGATCCGTAGCGATCTGGTCGGTTCGAAGAACATTGGCGTCCTGAAGCGGCTGGCGGGATTGGAAATGCGCATAGCCGAGCTTCCCGCCCTCCAACGCATCCAGGTAGAAGAGATCGACCTGCAGGATGTGGTCCAGCGTGGCCTGGATCGACGGGAAAAAGCTTGAGCGCGGGGCCCGGAACTCCGCAGGGCTCAAGCGGCCACAAGCATCGAGCAACCGCCAGTTCGACCAGGCGTTGTTGCGCGCCATGCGCCGGAAATGAGTGACGAGGTCCATGCCGCCTCAACCCTGCAAGGCCAGCAAGGACGCGGGAGGGCTGATAGTCCGATGCCTCGACATTCACACCTCGGGCGTAGGTCCCAGTGGATGGCCTATGCTTAGTGAATGCGCTATGCCACTCCGGTCTGCAGGGCTGGACCGCTTTTTCCGATCTTCTCTACCCGCTTCCGGTGGGCGCCGCCGCTAGTAAACTATAATACAGGTTGAATTCGGCGGCGAGGCAAGTTTTCAGGCGGACCCTGACGAGAGCATTAGAGACCCGGGCGCCATTTCGACCGATGTTAACCAATATTCGCCCCTCCTATGCTAGCTCTCTGGGCTTGGCCAACCAGCGGCTATCGACGTGACCGACAAGCGCATTCTTCTGATTATTGGCGGCGGGATTGCCGCTTATAAATGCCTCGACCTCATCCGGCGGTTGCGCGAGCGCGGCTTGCGCGTGCGAACCGTCATGACGGCTGCCGCACAGCAGTTCATCACGCCGCTGGCGGTGGGTGCCATTTCAGGCGACCGGGTCTTCACCGGGCTGTTCGATCGCGAGGACGAGCACGACGTCGGGCACATCCGCCTCAGCCGCGAGACGGACTTGATCGTGCTCGCTCCGGCAACGGCAAGCCTGCTGGCCAAGATGGCGGGTGGGCACGCGGACGATCTCGCCACCGCGGTTCTCCTCGCGACCGACAAGCCGGTGCTTGCCGCACCGGCAATGAACCCGCGCATGTGGCTGCACCCCGCGACACAGCGCAATCTCGCCACGCTGCAGGCGGACGGCATCCACTTCGTCGGCCCGAACAGCGGCGAGATGGCGGAGCAGGGGGAGGCAGGTCCTGGCCGCATGGCAGAGCCGATGGAGATCGTTGCCGCTGTCGAGGCGCTGCTGCAGCGACCGGCAGCCAGGAGGCCGCTGTCCGGCCGTCACGTGCTCGTCACCAGCGGGCCGACACAGGAGCCGATCGATCCGGTCCGCTACATCGCCAACCGCTCCTCGGGCAAGCAGGGGCATGCCATTGCAAGGGCTGCGGCGGAGCTCGGCGCGCGCGTGACGCTCGTTTCGGGGCCGGTCGCGATCGCCGATCCAACGGGCGTCGATATCGTTCACGTGGAGACGGCGCGAGAGATGCTGGCCGCGGTCGAGGCCGCGCTGCCCGCCGACATTGGCATTTTCGCCGCTGCCGTTGCCGACTGGCGTGTTGCCAATACGGCGGCACAGAAGATCAAGAAGGACAAGTCGGCTGCCGCCCCCGTCCTCGAGTTCGTCGAGAACCCGGACATTCTGAAGACAATCGCCTCGCGCTCGCCCCGGGGGCCGTCACGTCCTTCCCTCGTCATCGGATTCGCTGCCGAGACCGAGAATGTCGTCGAGCTGGCCAAGAAGAAGCGCAAGGCGAAAGGCTGCGACTGGATCGTAGCAAACGATGTCTCGGCTGAAGGCGGCGCGATGGGCGGCGACCGCAATGCCGTACACCTGATCACAGCCCGGGCCGTCGAAAGCTGGCCAGCGATGGACAAAGGGGAGGTCGCCCGCCGCCTCGTCGAGCGCGCTGCGGAGCATCTGGCCCAGACGCAGGTCTCCGTGTGATGCCTCGCGTCCCAAGCAATACCGTCGAGGTCCGGGTCCTGCGGCTCCCTCATGCCGAGGGCCTCCCGCTGCCCGCCTATCAATCGGACGAAGCAGCCGGCATGGATCTGCTGGCCGCGGTTGAGGAGGATGCGCCTATCATTCTGGCACCCGGCGAGCGAGAGCTTATTCCGACAGGCCTTGTCATGGAGTTGCCGCGCGGCATGGAAGGGCAGGTCCGGCCGCGCTCGGGTCTCGCCTTGCGCCACGGCATCACCGTGCTGAACAGCCCCGGTACGATCGACAGCGATTATCGCGGCGAGGTGAAGGTGCTGCTCGTCAACCTCGGCGGCGACCCCTGGGAGATCCAGCGCGGCGAGCGTATTGCCCAGCTCGTTTTTCAGCGGGTGGAGCGTGCCGACCTGGTCGAAGTTGCCATGCTGAACGATACGCGACGCGGTGTCGGCGGCTTCGGCTCGACGGGGACGGCGGGCGCGGCTCCCGCGCCGCAGGTTCATCCGCGTCCACCGCCGAAGTCCATAGTTTCAACGCGCCAGAAAAAGCCGCGGAAATAGTCGCAGTCATCGAGTCTGAGAGGATTTCGGGCCGGGGGTGACTTTCCGGGCCATCGGGTGGGCCGGGCGCTCGGCCGCCGGCAAGCCGCACGCGTGGGGAGCGAGTACGATGACAAAACTGACGCCCCAGGAGAGCGAGCGCTACAAGCG
>JAEVZQ010000172.1 GCA_023392135.1 Pseudomonadota bacterium
ACTGGCCGCGCTTTCTGCATCTCGCCCGCGGCAGTGTGCGCCGGCTCCTCGCCCTGGCGACGAGCGACGGCCTCAAGCTGGCGAAGCAGGCGGCGACCATCTTCGAGGCGTTGCCGAGGATCGACTGGGTCGCGGCCCACAGCCTCGCGGACGATCTCTCCGGCGCGGCCAATGAGCAGAAGTTCGAGACCTTTTTCGACCTTCTCCTCGACATGAGCGCCCGCCTCACCCGGGCCGCTGCAACGGGCGAAGGCGAGCCAGGTGAGGTCGCCCTTGCGCGGCGGCTGATCCCGGAGGGCAGGCTTGCCTCGTGGGCGGAGCTGTGGGAAACAGTCGTGCGCGAAAAAGCCGATGCCCTCGCGCTCAACCTCGACCGCAAATCGCTCGTGCTGCAGACCCTCTCCCGCCTGGAGGGAGCCTCCCGCGGGTAAGCTCGTTGTCGTTCTCCGGGGGCGTGGCGCAACTCAACTCAAGCGAAACCCATGGCTGCGCCAAACAACTTCTACATCACCACGGCCATTTCGTACCCCAATGGCGTGCCGCACATCGGGCATGCCTACGAGGCCATCGCGACCGACGCCATCGCCCGCTTCGAGCGGCTCGATGGCAAGGATGTGTTCTTCCTCACGGGGACCGACGAGCATGGTCTCAAGATGAAGCAGACGGCGGCCAAGGAAGGCCTCACACCCCGCGAGCTCGCCGACCGCAACACGCCGCGCTTCCAGGCCATGGCGGCGGCGCTGGGGCTCTCAAACGACGATTTCATCCGTACCACCGAGGAGCGGCACTACCGTGCATCGGAGGAAATCTGGCGGCGGATGGAGAAGGCGGGCGACATCTATCTCGCCAAATACGCCGGCTGGTACTCGGTTCGCGACGAAGCCTACTACGCGGAGAGCGAGACGACCGTCGGCGATGATGGCGTCCGCCGCGGGCCACAGGGAACACCGGTCGAATGGACGGAGGAGGAATCCTACTTCTTCCGCCTCTCCGCCTATCAGGATCGCCTGCTCGCGCACTACGAGGCCCATCCCGATTTCATCCTGCCGCCGGAGCGTCGCAACGAGGTCGTGAGCTTCGTCAGGGGCGGGCTGGAGGACCTGTCCATTTCGCGCACGACCCTCGACTGGGGCATTCCCGTTCCCGGTAATCCGAAGCACGTGATGTACGTGTGGGTCGACGCTCTGACCAACTACATCACGGCCTTGGGTTTCCCCGACGAGAGCAATCCACACTGGCGATACTGGCCGGCGGACGTCCACGTCATCGGCAAGGACATCGTGCGCTTCCACGCGGTTTACTGGCCGGCGTTCCTGATGTCGGCCGGCATTGCCGTGCAGCATCGTGTCTTTGCGCACGGGTTCCTGTTCAACCGCGGTGAGAAGATGTCGAAGTCGGTCGGCAATGTCATCGACCCATTCGATCTCGTGAAGGCCTACGGTGTCGACCCGCTGCGCTACTTTTTCCTACGCGAGGTGGTGTTCGGCCAGGACGGCAGCTACAGCCACGAGGCGATCGTCAATCGGATCAACGCCGACCTGGCGAACGACCTCGGCAACCTGGCGCAACGCTCGCTGTCGATGATCTTCAAGAACTGCGGTGGTACGATCCCGGAGCCGGGTGCGTTCAGCGAGGCGGACAGGGCCATCCTCGATGCCACCGACGCGCTCTACGGGCAGGCTCGCGCCGCCATGGACCGGCAGGGACTCAAGCAGTACCTCGACGCCGTCTGGAGTGTCGTCGGCGAGACGAACCGCTACTTCGCCAGCGAGGAGCCCTGGGCCAAGCGCAAGACCGATTTCAAACGCATGGAGACGATCCTCTACGTGACGGCCGAGGTCGTCCGGCAGGTTGCGGTGCTGGCCCAGGCGGTGATGCCGTCCTCTTCCGCCAAGCTGCTCGACCTGCTTGGGCAGGCTGCGGGCGCGCGCAGTTTCGCAGCTCTGGGCCCCGGCGGGCGCCTGCAGCCGGGCACGGCCATCCCCCAACCGACGGGCGTGTTCCCGCGCTACGTGGAGCCGGAGGAGGCGAAAGAGGGCAAGGCCTGATGCTCGTCGACCACCATTGCCACCTGGATTTTCCACAGTTCGCGGCCGAGCGCGACGCGGTGATCGCCCGTGCCGCGCGCGCAGGGGTCGGCGTGATCGTCACCATATCGACGCGGATCCGCCAGCTGCCGGAGCTACTCGAAATTGCGGAATCCTATCCGAACGTGTTCTGCTCGGTCGGCACCCATCCGCACAATGCGCACGAGGAGCTGGACATCCCCGTCGAGGAGATCGTCCGGCTGTCGGAGCATCCGAAGGTGGTAGCGATCGGCGAGGCGGGGCTCGACTACTATTACAAGAAGAGCCCGCCCGAGGCTCAGGCCGAAGGCTTGCGCCGCCACATCGCCGCTGCTCGCATTACCGGCCTTCCGCTCGAGATCCACTCCCGCGATGCCGACGAGGACATGGCCGGCATTCTGCAAGAAGAGCACGCGAACGGGCCATTTTCCGCGATCCTTCATTGCTTTACCGGCGGTCGCGATCTGGCGATGAGGGCGGTGAAGCTGGGGCTGTTGGTCTCCTTCTCCGGCGTTATCACGTTCCGCAAGTCGGATGAGCTGCGCGCGATTGCCGCCGAGGTGCCGCTCGACCAGGTGCTGGTGGAAACCGACGCACCGTTCCTTGCGCCGGAGCCTTACCGCGGCAAGACCAACGAGCCGGCGCTGGTCGTGCACACGGCGGAGGTGCTAGCTCGCGCCAAGGGCATCACTCCGCAGGAGATCGCCACGGCGACCACGGGCAATTTCTTCCGCACCTTCAGGAAGGTCCCGCGATCGGCCGCTGCGGCGGGCGCTGCATGAAATACCACCTGACGATACTCGGCTGCGGCCCCTCCGGCGGCGTGCCGCGTCTTGGCAACGACTGGGGGCGCTGCGATCCGCAAAACCCGAAGAATCGACGCCGCCGCTGCGCGGCGCTCGTGGAGAAGTTTGCAGCCGGCGGCGTGACGACGGTTCTCATCGACACCGGCCCGGACCTGCGCGAGCAGCTTCTTTCTGTGCGGCTCAAGGCGCTCGACGGTGTGCTCTACACCCATGACCACGCCGACCACACCCACGGCATCGACGATTTGAGGCCGGTTTCCTATGCGATGAAGCAGCGCGTGCCCGTCTGGTTCGATGCGCGCACGCGGGATAGTCTCGTTTCGCGCTTCACCTACTGCTTCGAGACGCCTTCCGGCGGCAACTATCCACCCATCCTCGAAGCTCACGACATCAATCCGCCGGAGCCCGTGCGCATCCCTGGACAGGGC
>JAEVZQ010000240.1 GCA_023392135.1 Pseudomonadota bacterium
TGGGCCGGCCACCCTGGTCGTTGCCCTGACGGCGTGGGCGATCGTCGAAGCGATGCTGCTGCCCGTCCAAACGCGGCTGAGGCTCATGACTGCGGGGCGGCAGCACAAAGCTCTCGCCCTCGTCGCCGTCCTCATCGGAGAAGTCGTCCGATTCTCCATGGGGACGGCCTGCACCGTTCATGGCCTCGCCCGACTGCTGGATCGTCTGTTCCCGGAACGCCATGATGATCCGGTTGTAGTGTTCCGCGTGCTGCAGATAATTTTCGGCCAGAACCGGATCCCCGGAAGCCTGCGCGTCGCGTGCCAAGGACATGTATTTCTCGGCTATGTGCGACGCCGTCCCCCGGATTTTCACATCCGGACCATTCGATTCGTAGCTACGCGTCAGCGGATTGTGGTGGGTTTTGCGGTTACGGCCGCGACCCCGCCGGTTCTGCTGTCCCTGCCTCATAGTCTCCCAATCTCAACTATGCAGATAACTTCTAGTTTTGGTTCACATTATCGAGGGCGCGGGCAGCCCGACTGCCATACGCATCTGCTGAAACAGACGTGCACCATCGCCCCCACGAAGCAGCGCGCACTTACCAGGCATCACTGCAAACGTTACGTCACTCGCGCGCGCAATCGCGCCGGGTAATTTCTTGTGTTGTTGACACTCACGAAGATTCGCCAGTCATCCAATCGGGAAAAGGCGCATTTAGCGAAACACCGCCGCCATCGGGACCACTAGTCCAGCCGACCAACTGGCGACCAGCACGTCCACTTTGCTCGTTTCGCTCGGTCTACTTGCGCTCGCAGGAGACAGCCGCAAGAGAAGCTCGGCTGTACTGTTGCGCTCACGCTTCTTTCCGCCTGACGCGACATTAGCTTGGGACCGGTTCGTTTCCAAGTATTTTTCTCTCCGAGTTCAGCTGCGTGCCTTCCAGGCCACACAGCGCTCAACTCCATTCAGGTCGCGGAATATACGTATTCGAGGCGCCTCGTTTCCGATACGGACCGAGCCCATCACTTCGCTCACCGCTTCGGCCTGGCCGATCCCGACCTCGAACACGACCCAGCCGTCCGGCGCGACCCGGGCAAGATCTGCTGCGATCTCGCGATAGATGTCCAGTCCGTCCGCCCCGCCATCGAGCGCGGTCCGCGGATCGTAATTCCGGACCTCCGGTTCCAATGTGTCTATAGTACCTGTCGGAACATACGGCGGATTTGCGACGATCAGATCAAAGGCTTCGCCGATTCCGTTCAGAGAACGTGCCAACTTCCAACAGGCACGCGATTGAACGCCGTGGCGTCTTGCATTGCGCTGTGCCATGTCCAACGCCTGCGGGTCGATGTCGGTTCCGAGCCCGGTTGCGTGCGGCAGTTCTGCGAGCATCGTCACCAGCAGGCAGCCCGATCCTGTTCCGATGTCGAGAATCCGAAGCGGGGCATTGCCACCGCACTCTCCGGCACCGACCAGTTCCAGCGCAGCATCGATCAGTGTTTCGCTATCCGGCCTCGGGTCGAGCGTGGCGGCGGATATCTCGAATTCCCGGCCATAAAACCCGCGTGTTCCGAGAATGCGTGAGACCGGCTCGTACGCGAGGCGCCTTTTGACGTAGCGTTCAAGTAAATCCGCTTGGGTTTCGTCCAACTCGGTGTCCGGTTGGCTGATGAGTCGAACCGTATCGCAGCCCAGCGCTGCAGCCACAAGGAGGCGCGCGTCACGAGCCGCTGATTCGATGTCGCAGTCACGCAGGCGGCGCGTCGTTTTCTTGATCGCCGCGGCCGCTGTCAACTTCTGTAACCCGATATTAGATATGGCTGTTGGCATTCGCTTCAGCAAGCAGGCTGGCCTGATGGTCGGTCGTGAGCGCGTCGATCAACTCGTCCAGCGAGCTGCCATCCAGAATGGTGTCGAGTCTGTGCAGGGTGAGGTTGATCCGGTGATCCGTCACGCGGCCCTGCGGGAAGTTATACGTGCGAATGCGTTGGGAACGATCGCCCGACCCGACCTGACCCCGGCGCTGGGCCGCCCGCTCATCCGCCGAGCGCTGGCGCTCCATCTCGAAGATGCGGGACCGCAGCACCTGCATGGCCAGCCGGCGGTTCTGATGCTGTGATTTCTCCGCTGATACGACGACAATCCCGGTGGGCAAGTGTGTCATGCGCACGGCCGAATCGGTCTTGTTGACGTGCTGGCCACCGGCGCCACCTGCGCGCATCGTATCGATGCGAATGTCCTCTGGCTTGATGTCGACATCGATCTCCTCGGGCTCCGGCAGGACTGCCACCGTGGCAGCCGAGGTGTGAATACGGCCGCTGGCCTCCGTCTCCGGCACCCGCTGTACGCGATGCACGCCGGACTCGAACTTCAAGCGCGCGAAGACGCCGTCACCTGAAATGGAGGCAATCACCTCTTTGAGGCCGCCAAGGTCGTTCTCCGACATGGAGATGATTTCAGTCTTCCAGCCGCGCAGCTCAGCGTAGCGCTGATACATCCGGAATAGGTCGGCGGCGAACAGCGCAGCCTCATCGCCACCAGTGCCGGCCCGTACCTCGAGGATGACGCTGCGGTCGTCCGCGGCGTCCTTCGGCAAGAGCAGGATACGCAGCTTCTGCTCGAGATCCTCGATCTTCGGGCGAAGGGCCTCCAGCTCCTGCTCAGCCAGCGTGACCATTTCCCGGTCGGAGCCTGCGTCCTCCGCCATCGTGGTCAGCTCGGCGAGCTCTTTTTCAGCCTTGCGCAGCTCCTGCACCGTCGTGACGATCGGTGTCAGGTCCGAAAACTCCTTGGTGAGCTTGGCATAGGTCGCCTGATTGACGCCCTGGCTCAGCTCTGCCTGGATCACATCCCAGCGCTGGACGAGCTTTTCCAGCTTTTCTTGCGGAACGGAGTTCATCGCGAACGTTGTCGTTATCCCCTGTGCCAGCCGTGATCGACAGCCGCCGTCACCCAACAATGAAAACAATTTGCGATCCCGAGCAATGAGGGAGCACGCACACGTGCTTCACATGCTCACAGATTTTGAGATGGCAGCAGCCTGCCGCTGCATGGCCCCGATTGCTCGCCTTCAGGACAGCTCGACACCCTCGGCCCTGGCGAACTCCTTCAAATGTGAGCGGATGCTGCCGGACTTCGTCTGTAGCAACTCTTCCACGACGCCGGCAACCTTGGCGGCGTCGAGCGACAATATCATCGATTTCACGGGACCGATGGAGGCCGGTGCCATTGAGATTGTCCGGTAACCTAATCCGATCAAGGCCATCGCCTCCAGGGGGCGCCCTGCCATTTCGCCGCAGAGCGTGACCCGAACACCGTGCCTCGTTCCCGCGCGAACGACCTGCTCGAGCGCGCGCAAGGCCGAAACAGACAGCGGATCGTACCGATGCCCGACCTGGGCGTTGGCGCGGTCCGCCGCGAACAGGAACTGCAACAGGTCATTGCTGCCGACCGAGACGAAGTCGACCTTTGCCATCAGCGCATCTAGCTCATAGAGGAGGCTCGGCACCTCGACCATAGCGCCAAGCCGAAGCTTTCCGGGTCGCGGAACGCCCCGCTTCTCCAGCTGATCGACCTCACGGGCGATGAGCGCCTTGGCCGCCTCGATCTCGGACACTGTCGAGATCATGGGCACCATGATGCTGAGCTCCCGTCCGGCAGCAGCCCGCAGCAAGGCCTGGATCTGGGTGCGAAACAAACCGGGGCGGTCGAGCGAAATACGTACCGCCCGCCAGCCGAGCGCCGGATTCTCCTCCTTGGGATGGCGGATGTAGGGGAGAATCTTGTCTCCGCCGATGTCGAGGCTGCGGAACACCACCGGCTTGCCGGCGGCGTCATCCAGGATCTGCCGGTAGGTCTCTGTCTGCTTATCCCGCCGCGGGAAAGTTGAGGAGATCATGAACTGCAGCTCGGTGCGGAACAGGCCGACGCCCTCCGCCCCGGATTCGACAAGGTGCGGAATGTCGACCAGCAGCCCGGCATTGATCTGCAGGTGAATGCGGGCCCCGTCCTTCGTGACCGTCGGCAGCTCGCGAAGAGCCTGATACTGGCGCTGCCGTCTGGCCCGGAACCGGACCTTGTCGGAATAGGCGGTGACGATGTCTGTCGAGGGCCGGACATGGATGTCGCCCGTCTCGGCGTCGACGATGATCGGGTCGCCCGTCGCGACCAGCTCGATGATTCCCCGCGCCTGACCGACGGCCGCCAGCCCGAGTGCCCGGGCAACGATCGCAACGTGGCTTTGCCCACTGCCCTCCTCGATCACGAGGCCGCGGAGCTTTTCGCGGTTGTAGTCGAGGAGCTCGGCCGGACCCATGGTCCGGGCCACCAGTATCGTATCAGCGGGAAGCTCGAGCCCTTCCCGGGCCGCAGTCGTACGGCCGGCGAGAATGCGCAGCAGCCGGTCGGACAGATCATCGAGGTCGCGCAACCGCTCCCGCCAATAGGGGTCGTTCTGGCGAAGCATGCGTGTACGCGTGGCATTCTGGACCCGCTCGACGGCCGCCTCGGCGGTAAGCCCTTCCTGGACGGCTGCTTCCATGCGCCGCATCCAGCCGCGATCATTGGCGAACATGCGGTAGGCTTCGAGGACGTCCCGGTGATCTCCGGCCTGCGCCAGACCTTCGGCGCTCATGATCTCATCGAGACTGGCACGCAGGCGGTGGACCGCAGCCTCGAGGCGCTCCAGCTCTATCGCCACGTCCTCTGCAAGCAGCTTCGTTACGACCACCCGCGGCTCATGCAGCACGACGTGCCCGAGGGCGATTCCCTCGGAGATGGGCTCACCCCGGGCAATCCCGGCAATCGAGCGACTAATCTCGGCAGCGCCATTTGCACCGGCAACGGCGCCGGAGACGATGTGCTCGGCAACGACCATCGCGGTCGTCAACAGCACCTCGACGTCCTCGTCCGAATACTCGCGTCGGGTCCTGTTCTGGACGGCGAGCACGCCGAGCACCCTCCCGCCTCGCAGGATCGGCACGGCGAGCATCGAATGTTAGATCTCCTCGCCGGTCTCCGGCCGATACGAGAATGCCGGGTGGAGCTGTGCGTCCGGCTCATTGATCGGCACCCCGATCTCCGCACAGCGACCGACGAGGCCCTCGCCCCGCTTCATGCGGGTGTTGTGGACGGCCTCTTCCTTCAGACCTTCGGTCGCGAACAGCTCCAGCGAGCCATCCTGGCGCTTGAGATAGATGGAGCAGACTTCCGCAACCATCAGACCGGAGATCTGGCGCACGATCTTGTCGAGCCGCGACTGCCCGTCGCCCGGCTCGGCCATGATTTCGCGAAGGCGCCTCAGAATGACCCTGAGCGCCGGCTCCGTCGGTAATGTGCGCGGCTCATCCCCGCGTCTGGTCTGCATAGCGGCTGCCGATCAGTAGTCCATTGCGGACGGCGGATAGCAGAAAGCACGAAGCCTTCACTGCCCCGTGGATCTCTTCAGCACCTTTTTGCCCCCCCTGCGCGCGGGGGCCCTCAATCCCTGTCGAGTCCGTAAAGAGTATGCAAGGTGCGTACGGCGAGCTCGGCGTAGGCCGAGTCGATCAAGACGCTGATCTTGATCTCCGACGTGGTGATCGCCAGGATGTTGATGCCCTTTTCGGCCAAGGCCTTGAACATCTGGGCCGCCACGCCGGCATGGCTGCGCATGCCGACCCCGATGACCGAAATCTTCACCACGTCAGCCGAGCTGTCGATCTCGGAATAGCCGACCGTCTCCTGACATTTGCGAAGGACCTCCAGTGTCTTCGGCAGCTCTGAAGCACCGACGGTGAAGGTCATGTCGGTGTGCTTCCCGTCAGAGGACAGGTTCTGTACGATCATGTCGACGTTGACGCTAGCCTCTGCAAGGGGTCCGAAAATGCTGGCCGCAACGCCGGGTTTGTCGGCCACCTGCCGGATCGTGACCTTCGCCTCGTCCTTCGCGTAGGCGATACCGCTGACAACCTGGCTCTCCACGATTTCTTCCTCGTCGCAAACAATCGTGCCGATGTTCTGCCATTCCGCATCGTCGCGGACCGGCTCAATCGTCTCGGCATTCGCAAAGCTGGATAGCACGCGCGTGCGCATCCGGTGGATCATCGCCAGCTCGACGGACCGCGTCTGCAGCACCTTGGAGCCCAAGGAGGCCATCTCCAGCATCTCCTCGTACGAGACCCGAGGCAGGCGGCGTGCCGTGGGGACGATGCGCGGGTCGGTCGTATAGACTCCGTCCACGTCCGTGTAGATGTCGCACACATCGGCGCCAAGCGAGACGGCCAGGGCCACGGCGCTGGTATCCGACCCGCCGCGGCCAAGTGTGGCAATCCGGTTGCGCTGGGGCTCCAGCCCTTGGAAGCCAGTTACCACGGCAACCTCGCCTTGTGCGAGCCGCTGCCGGATTTGATCGGCCCGGATCTCCTGGATTCGGGCGGCACCATGGGCTGTGTCGGTGATGATCGGGATCTGCCAACCCTGCCAGGAGCGGGCCGGAACGCCAATCGACTGCAGCGCGATGGCGAGGAGCCCTGCGGTCACCTGCTCGCCGGAGGCAACGACGGCATCGTACTCGCGCGCGTCATGGAGCAGCGAAGTCTCCCGTACCCACGCGACGAGCTGGTTGGTGTGTCCGGCCATTGCCGAGACAACGACGGCCACCTGGTTCTTGGCATCGACTTCGCGTTTGACGTGGCGGGCGACGTTGCGGATGCGGTCGACATCTGCAACGGACGTGCCGCCGAATTTCATAACAACGACTGCCATGCGTGTACCCGTTGCACCAATCACCTCGTGCTCGGTGCCGCGGGGTGCGGTACAGAGGGCAAGGCAACCGGAGCTTCTCCTCGTTCAGCGGAATGGCCCGATCGGGCGTACTCATAACGATAACGCACCAGAGCTGCAACCAATGCGATGTATCATTGACATTCGCCACAAGAGAGACGCGAAATCGCCATCATGACGTCCATCCACTCGAGCCAAGGCACTCTAGATCCTGAGGAAATCGACCGCTTCGCCCGTCTGGCGGGGAAGTGGTGGGATCCCGAAGGGGAGTTCCGGCCGCTGCACAAGCTGGGGCCCGCGCGACTTTCATTCATCAGGTCGCATCTGATCCGCCATTTCGGGCTGCTCGAGCGGGGCGCCAGGCCCCTGGCGGGCCTGAAGGTCCTCGATATCGGATGCGGTGGTGGACTGATTTCCGAGCCTCTGGCCCGACTCGGCGCGAGCGTGACGGGAATCGATCCTGCAACAGAGAACATCGCGGCGGCGATCCAGCATGCCGAGCCACAAGGGCTCGCGATCGACTACCGGGCCGCCCGCGCGGAGGACCTGGTCGAGGAGCGGGCCCAGTTCGATTCGGTCGTCTGCCTTGAGGTCGTCGAGCACGTGCCGGATCCGCAGGCCTTCATTCAGACCTGCGCGGCTCTCGTGCGGCCCGGAGGACTTTTTATCACCTCGACCATAAATCGGACGCTCAAGGCCTATGCCCTCGCCATCGTCGGCGCGGAGTATATCCTGCGCTGGCTTCCGGTGGGGACGCACCAGTGGAACCGGTTCGTGACGCCGGAGGAGCTGGCGCACTACTGCCAGCTCGCAGGGCTGCAGCAGCCCATGTTTGAAGGCCTCATCTTTAATCCGCTCTCCGGCCGCTGGTCGTTGGGTCAGGATACGGATGTCAACTACATGGCTGCTTCCGAGAAGCCGGGACCGGCGAACTAGCAGTGGGCGAGCTGGAGGATCCGCTGCACCATCGCGCTTTCGGGGCGCGCCAGCTCGTCGACGACGGTGAAGTGGTTCGCCTTTGGCACGACCACGCACTCGGCTTTGACCCCTGCCGCCGACCAAGCCTCTGCAATATCCAGACTCTGGCGCAGGAACTCCTGGCTCTCCGCTCCGCCAACGGCAGCGACGAAGGTGCGGTCCGCAGGCGGCGGAGGCCAACAAATCGGGCTCGCCTCCCGCGCTGCCTCTGGCGTGAGGCGCAGTGCCTCGTTGAGGCTCGTCGGGATCAGTGGCTCGAGTTCAAAGACCCCGCTGATCGAATAGGCTGCGCGGACGAGATCAGCTGGCACTCCGTGCCGCGCCCAGTCCGTCGCCATCATCGCTGCGGCCAGATGGCCGCCGGCGGAATGGCCGACGACTACGGGACGCTTGGCTGTTCGCCGCCAAAGCTCGACGAGGAACAGGCGCATCTCATCTATTATCTGTGCGATCGGGGCCGCAGGGCACAGCGTATAGGAGGGAAGCACCACCGTCGCGCCCTTGGCAACCAGGGCGTCGACCACGAAGCTATAGTCTGCCCGGTCTCCGCGCTGCCAGTAGCCGCCGTGAATGTAGGCGACCAATGGCGAATCCGCGGTTCTCTCCGGAGCTGCGAAGACGTCGAAGCGATTGCGGGGCTTCGGCCCGTATGGCTGATCAAGCTCGTAAGCCAAGGTCGCCCGTACCCGCGCGGAGTGCTCCGCCCATCGTGCCATGATCTCCGTGTGCTCCGGCACGCGGCGGCGGTTGTTGTATTCCGCTTCGAAGTCGATTTGAGTCACGGCTTCCCCCTCAGGCGGCTTGCGCGCCCTGCCGCGCGTCTTCCTGGATCATGTCGGATGCCTTTTCGGCAATCATGATGGTCGGCGCGTTGGTATTGCCCGATGTCATGGTCGGCATAATCGAGGCATCAACAACCCGAAGTCCCGCGATGCCGTGAACACGCAGCCGTTCATCGACCACTGCCATCGGGTCGCGGCCCATCTTGCAGGTTCCGCATGGGTGGAAGATCGTCGTGCCCTTCGCCTTGGCGAAGGCCATTAGCTCCTCGTCGCTCTCGAACTCCGGACCCGGAAGGAACTCGCGCTTTATGTACTGCCTGAACTCATGTTGCCCGGCGATCCGCCGAAGCATGCGGATGCCAGCGAGCAGCACATCACAATCGCTCTGCGACGCCAGGTAGTTTGCAACAATGCTGGGTGGCGCCGCGGAATCGGATGACGTGATCGAGATCACGCCGCGGCTATCCGGCCTGAGTTGGCAAACCGAGGCGGTTACGCCCGAAAAACGATGGAGCCCCTGGCCGGGCCCTTCAGCGGAAAGCGGCATGAAATGGACCTGAACGTCGGGGACTTCGAGCCCCGGGCGCGTGCGCGCGAAAACGCCGACCACGCCGGCACCGATCGTGAGAATGCCGCTTCGCGAAAACGCATATTCCAGCCCGGCCCGGACCTGCATCAGCCGGCTATGCCAGACATCGTTGAGGCTGGCGGGCAGTGAGCAGTCATAGACGAAGCGGGCCTGGAAATGGTCCTGCAGATTCTCGCCGACGCCGGGGAGCTCATGCAGAACTTCGACACCGGCATTCTTCAGAACGGCTCCCGGCCCGATGCCTGAGACCTGCAGCAGCTGGGGACTGCCGATTGCGCCCGCTGCGAGCAGCACCTCCCGGGCGGCCGTCGCTGTGCGCGTATGGCCGTCCCGCTTGTAGACAACGCCGGTTGCCCGGCGGCCGTCGAGGGAAATGCGCTTCACCTCGGCGTTGGTGATGATGGCGAGGTTCTTGCGCGAGCGCGCGGGGTTGAGATAGCCCACTGCCGTCGAGCAGCGCCGGCCTTTCCACGTCGTGAGCTGATAGTAGCCGGCGCCCTCCTGGTCGGCTCCGTTGAAGTCCGCCGACCGTGGTATTCCGGCGGCGACGCAGGCTGCGATATAAGCCTCGCACAACGGGTTCTTCATGCGCACATCGGAGACGCCGAGCGGTCCACCGGCGCCGTGAAACTCATCTGCGCCCCGCTCCTGATTCTCGGCGCGCTTGAAGTAGGGCAGCACGTCCCGATAGGACCAGCCGGCATTTCCGAGCTGTCGCCAGGTATCGAAATCCTGCGCCTGACCGCGAACGTAGAGCAGTCCGTTCACCGCACTGGTGCCGCCGAGAACGCGCCCGCGCGGC
>JAEVZQ010000277.1 GCA_023392135.1 Pseudomonadota bacterium
AATAACCCCCCTCGACCGGTATGCCGGCAGTTGCAGCGGGGCAGCGGTTCGCACCAGTGCCGCAGGGCGAATCTGGATCGCAAGGGTGGGGATGATCCGATGACGCATGTTCCTTCGGGTCTTTGGCGATGGGGCATGGCGCTGCTTGCGGTGCTCGCCTTTTCGGCCATCGCGAGTGGGGCTAGCGCCCAGCAGCAGCCGTCCGTGAGCGCCTGGCCGATGAATACCGAGGTCAACGAGAACGGGGGCACGAATTCCCGTCCGTCACCCGCGGCGCCCAACACGACCGTCATTCCGTGGCAGCCGTCGACGAAGCCGAAGCCCGGCAAGTCGGCCGATCACGATCAGACCCAGGTGACGCTCGTCGCGCTACTGACGCAGGATGGCCAGCGGATCGATTCCGGCCTTGTCTGGCGGGTGTTCAAACACGAAGGGGACGATGCTGCGCCGGGCCACAACGAGCTCGTCGTGACGCGGCGTGAAGCGAGCCCGGTGCTGCGCCTGCCGCCTGGCGATTACTTCGTGAACGCAGCGTTCGGGCGGGCGCACCTGACACGCCGCATCACCGTCAAGGCGGGCGTGCAATCGGTGGAGCCGTTCGTGCTGAACGCAGGTGGCCTGCGCGTGACGGCGCTGGTGAACAACGGTGAGTCCGTGCCATCGAACAGCGTCAGCTACGACATCTTCTCCGACGAGCGTGACCAGTTCGGCAACCGGGCCAGAATCTTGAGCGGCGCCCGCCCTGGCGTAATCGTCCGCCTCAACTCGGGGATCTATCACGTCGTGTCGACCTACGGGGACGCGAACGCCCATGTCAGCGCCGACGTGACCGTCGAGGCCGGCAAATTGACCGAAGCCAGCGTGACGCACTCGGCTGCCAAAACCACGTTCAAGCTGGTGACGCGCGCCGGTGGCGAGGCGCTGCCCGATACGCACTGGAAAATCCTCGATATCAGCGGTGAGGTCGTCACCGAGAGCGTCGGCGCGCTGCCGACGCACATACTGGCGCCGGGCCAATACACGGCAATGGCGAGATCCGGCGGACAGGTGTTCCGGCGCAATTTCTCCGTGACCGGTGGCGACGTCGCCGAGATCGAGGTGGTGATGCAGTAGCAGGTAGCGTGACCTCGTCAGGTCGTGAACTCGTTACGAGCACCATTTACGATTTCACGACTTGGCGACCTCACGCTTTCACCTCACCGAAATGGCGGGGCCTGCATCAGGCCACCGTTGAGCCAGAGATTGTTCGCGCGCCGCTCGAGCTTGAGGGGCGAGCGCAGGCCGACATTCCGCTCGTACAGCTCGCCATAGTTGCCGACCTGCCGGATCACCTGATAGGCCCAATCGCGGCCGACCCCAAGAGAGGCGCCGAGATCGCCATCGGTGCCGAGAAGCCGTCTAACCTCGACCATTTTGGACTGCCGTAAATCACCCGCGTTTCCGCTGGTGAGGCCCAGCTCCTCGGCAGCGATCATCGCGTAGAGCACCCATCGCACAATGCCGAACCACTGGGGATCATCCTGGCGCACGACAGGACCCAGCGGCTCCTTGGACAGCATCTCCGGCAGGAACTGGTGCGCGCCTGCACTGTCGATCGTCGCGCGCACGAGGGCGAGCATGGAGAGATCGGCGCTCAGAGCCGTGCATCTTCCGTTGAGATAGGCCTCTACGGCCGCGTCCCACTTCTCGAACGGAAGCAGGGTGAGCTGCATCGCACGCTTGGCGAAATATTCGGAGACGTGCTGCCCGGCTGGCGTTTCGGCCAGCACGCAGATGGTGGCGCCGCTGAGCTCCAGAACGCTGGTGATGGCCTGTGCCCGCTTGACCATGACGGCTTGGCCATCATGGAACAGCGTGTCGACGAAGCGCACGCCAAGATCCATGTCGCGGCTCAGCGTCCAGGTGGCGCTGCGCCCGAGCAGATCGACGTCACCGGACCTGAGGGCTGAAAAGCGTTCTGCAAGCGAGAGTGGACGGTATCTGACAGCCGTCTTGTCTCCGAAGATGGCGGCCGCCAGTCCCGCGCAGAAATCGACGTCGAGGCCCGACCAGGCGCCTTGCTCGTCGATATGGGAAAACCCGAGCGGGCCATCGGAAACGCCACAGAGCACGTGTCCGCGTGCGCGCACATCATCGAGCGTGGTGGCCGTCGCGGGTGCAGAGCCGCTCGCCAGAAGCAGGGCGCTTGCAGCGGCTCCGAGCAAACCGCGTGTGACTTGTCCGGCCAAGGTCATTCTGAAGGAGTCCAATCGTGCTTCATGAGTTTAGACGTTTCCGGGGCAGACCCAAGCACGATGAAATCGGCTCGGGCCGCAATTCCGAACGATTGCAGATCGACTTGACTGTCGTTCAGGCGGGCATGGCCATCTCGACGAGCCGGCCCCAGTAGGAGACGCCGACGGGGATGGCTTCGTCGTTGAAGTTGTATGCCGGGTGGTGCAGGCCGGCGCTGTCGCCGTTGCCCATGAAGATGAACGCACCCGGGCGCTGTTCCAGCAGGAAGGAGAAATCCTCTCCGCCCATGACCGGCGGCAGGGCCGTGTTCACCTTGTCCTTGCCGGAGACCTCACTCGCCACGGCGGCAGCGAATGCGGTCTCGCGCTGGTGGTTGCGGGTCACAGGATAGTCGCGCCGGTAGATCACCTCGGCCCGGGCGCCGAACATGGCGGCCGTCGTTTCGCTCACCTCGACGACACGTTTCTCGAGGAGATCGCGCACGTGCGGCTGCAGGGACCGGGCCGTGCCCGTCAGTTTCGCCTGCGCCGGGATGACATTCTGCGCATCGCCGGCGTGTAACATGCAAATGCAAACGACGGCCGACTCCAGCGGATCGACGTTGCGCGAGACGATGGATTGAAGGGCAGTGATCACATGCGCCCCGACCAGCACCGTGTCGATGCACTGATGCGGCTTGGCAGCGTGCCCGCCCTTGCCGTCGATCGTGATGTAGATGCGGTCGGAAGACGCCATCAACGGTCCGGGGCGAAGGCCGAAGCAGCCGACGGGCATGCCCGGCTGGTTGTGAATGCCATACACCTCCTGAATGCCCCATCGGTCCAGAAGGCCATCGTCGATCATCGCCTTGGCACCAGCGCCGCCTTCTTCCGCGGGCTGGAAAATCAGCACGGCCGTGCCGTTGAAATTGCGCGTTTCGCAGAGGTAGCGGGCGGCGCCGAGCAGCATCGTCGTGTGGCCGTCGTGCCCGCAGGCATGCATACGCCCCGGAACCGTGGAGGCATACGGCAGGCCGGTAGCTTCCTCGATGGGTAGGGCATCCATGTCGGCCCTGAGCCCGATGACTTTTCCGGAATCGCAGTCGCGCCCCCTGATTACGGCGACGACACCGGTCCGGCCTATTCCGGGCACCACCTCATCGCAGCCATAAGCCTTCAGCTTCTCCGCAACGATGCCGGCCGTCCGATGCAACTCGTAAAGGATCTCAGGGTGTGCGTGCAGGTCGCGGCGAAGCTCCGTAAGCTCCTCCTGCATCCCTGCGACGCGGTTCAGGATCGGCATGACAGGTGGTCTCCCTCTGAACCGACCGCCTCGGATGGTTGCCGGGAAGCTAACCTGAATGCGCCGCCCGGACAAATGCGACGGACGGCCGTGTGGCCGAAAGATCAGTGCCGCCGATAGATGAAGTAGCGCCCCGGTGCCACATCCGGCGGCAGCGCCCGGGCATCGAGGCGGGGATGAGTGAGCTCGGTCGAGGTGACGACGAGAGCGCCCGGTCTGACCAGTTCCAGCACGATATCCGGGAGCCATCTTTGCAGGCGTATCTCATCGGCCCGAACGCCATTGCCGAGGTCTGCGTGGAGGAGGGCCGCGATGGCGCCGAACTTCGCACCGAAGGCGCGGCCTGCGGTTTCTATCTCTCCGATGATCAGATCATCCGGCACCGGAATGCTGCGCGGGTTTGCCTCCACTGACCGGTCGAAGGCGATAATTCGGCGGGCCGGCAGCATCTCGCGCAGGTGGTCGTAGGTGCGGCCGTTTCCGAGGCCGAGCTCGATGACCGGTCCGGGAAGGCCTTCGCCTGCAGCATCGAGCACGGCAGCCGCTGCCTCCAGCAGCACCTTCTGGGCCTGCAGCCGATTGATGAAGCTGTCGAGGCGGCTCATGAGGCCTCGCTCGCCATTTCGGAATGCTGCTCGGCGCGGGCAGCCTTCTCCGACTCCGAGAAGGCATGAGCCTTGATCGGCTCGTCGTGGCCGCGCATCGGCACGTCGCGTGTCATCGATTTCGCCAGCCGCGTGCCCGAAGCGTGGAGGGCCGCGTCGGACACCAGCATATCGGCCAGCAACTCCTTCGTTGCGTTTTCGAGTCGGCTGGCGATGCTGACCGTCTCCCCGAGTGCCGTGACGATGTAGCCGCGCTCGTCATCGCCGACACGGGCGATCACGGCCGGGCCGCTGTGGACGCCGATACCGATCCGCAGGGGCATCGGCAGTGCCGATCCGAATTCGCGATTCAACATCTGTGCGGCCCGCAGCATGTCGCGGCCGGCAGAGATGGCACTGCGGCTTCCCATGCCCCTTTGTCCCTCGAGACCGAATATGGCCATCGCGCCATCGCTCAGGTACATGCCGACGCGGCCGCCGTGCGCCTCGACCGCCTGCGTGACTTCTCCGAGGAAGCGGTTTACGAGCAGGACAGTGTCGGCGGGAAGCTGCTTCTTCGATAAAGTCGTGAAACCGCGAATGTCGACGATGAGGATCGTCACGTTGCGCTCGACGCCCCACTTGTAGTTTTCCTCCTCCCAGTCGAGGCCGGCATCCCGGCTCGTTGCAGGCAGGAGGATCTGCACCGAGATCGGATGCAGCGGCCGGATCTGGCACGCGAGGCGCACGCTGGCAGGCGCGGAGATGCGGCTCAATACGGCCCGTTCGGCTGGCGTCGGCGGCGGCAATGTATCCTGCCCGGAGAGCACGAGAACGCGACAGGTCGAGCAGCGCCCGCGTCCGCCGCAGAGCGATGGGTGCGGGATGCAGCTCTGACGGCTCGCCTCGAGCAGGGTCGTGCCCGGCCTGATCGCGATCTCTCCATGGCCAACGTAACGGATCGGCACGATACCTCTCATGCGTCGGACGATTGCAACGCCGATCATCATCGCCGCGATAAGGAGCCCGGCGGCCGCGAGGACCTCCCGCGAAAGCGCCACGGCCTGATACAGGCCATCGATCTCATCCGGCGTCGGAGGCACGCTGGCGGGGAGCAGCCCCGCTGCTTCCCGGCCCGCTGCAATGAAACCGGCGATCGCCAGCAGCGGAATGGCAAAGGCGAGTGCGAACCCGATCTCCCGCACCCGGCCGAACCACGGCCTATGCCGAAACACGTAATGGAGACCGATGATGCCGTGAAACCAGGCGACGAGGACAAGTGTGATCTGCCAGGCGACGTGCGCCGGATAGAGCTTCTGGAGCACGGCTGAATAAGCGTCGTCCATCCCGAGGAAGGAGTGGGCGTAGCGGGTGCCGATCGCGTGCTCGGCGACCAGCACCGGAATGGCAAGACCGAGGGCAATCTGAACGGCCTCCTCGACCGGCATGCGGCAGGGGCGCCTCAGCACGATCCGCTTCAGGGCCAGTCCGACGTGAAGCGCCGCCGCGCCATAAAGCGCGATCGTTCCGGGCCACGAGCGCCAAAACCATGTTCGCCAGTGCTGGGCCATCTCCATGGCCTGGAGCCCGAGCACACCGAGCGCATGGTTGAGCAGATGCATCGTCACGAAGGTGAAGAGGACGACGCCGGCCCAGAGCCGGATTTCGCGCTCCCATACGATGTTGTGCCACCTCGTGCGATTCAACACGGCTGCGGGTTTGATGCTGGGCATCGATGGTACTCGAACAGGCTGCGTGTGGAGGCCGCCTACTACGCAACCGCTGCGGCCGGCTTCGGATCCACTTTCAGCCGCGGGCCCTCGAATGTGAGAATTTCGTCGAACTCGCGAGCCGCGCTGACATCGGAAACGGTGGCGATGAGAGTCTTGCCCCGCATCGCCCGCCTGAGGCGATCCAGGATGACGTCGCCCTCACCTGGTCCGTAGATCGACAAGGCGCCGTCGAGCACGAGAATCTCAGGTTGTTTGACGAGGCAGCGCGCGATGTTGATGGCGATGCGCTGGGGCTCGTAAAGCAACCGGCCGCCGGGCCCGACCTCGGTATCGAGCCCAATGCGGTAGATGAACGGCTCCAGGTCGCGCTCGGCGATTACTTTCCGCACTAACTGCCAGACGTGCTGCTCGGCTCGCGAGCCTTCAAACGCGATGCGTCCGAAGAGAATGTTGTCCCGGATGGGGGCGGCCATCATGAACTTGGCCGGATCATAGAACTCGATGCGCTTTGCGTACTGATGCGGCAAATGCCGCATCAAGCTGCCGCGGGCGCGGAGAATGCGCTCGTTGAACGCCTCGTCGAGTAGGCTCAGCCGGTGCCGCGGCTCGATGTAGCCGAACGCCAGAGCGATGAGCCGGGTGCGGGCGCCAGGCGAAAGATGCGCCCGCCCGCCGGGTTGACGCACCGTATCGAGAAGCCGCTGATAGTGCTCCATCTCGTCAGCGCGGATGAAGGAATAGCGCTCGTAGAATGGGTGCCCTGGCGGCAAGCCCGCGAACATCTCCGCCGTCACCTCAGCGATCCGGAGGCCCAGCTCGGTCAGCGGCTCATCGAGCGCTTCCGCTTCGAGGATCGAGCGCAGGTACGGGTCCGCAGCCAGCTCGCTGCGGCTCGGGCCCTCGCCCACCGGGACGCCGAACAACAGGTTTTCGCCGATGGTGGCGTGGACGTTGTAGCGATCCGGGTCGAAGGGCTCGACGAGATGACTGAGGTCGGCGGCGCTGAGCTCGTCCCGAACAGCGTGGCGCGCCTCGACGAACCGCTCTGCGAGCTCAGGAGAGATGCCAGGGCCGGGCCGGCCATTGAGGCCGAACCAGTAGACCTCCTCATCGAGCC
>JAEVZQ010000043.1 GCA_023392135.1 Pseudomonadota bacterium
ATCTCGGTTCCGCTCGGCATCCGCAAGGCGGTCCGTGACGGTGAGCGCTTCGACATATGGACCAGCGGGTTCCTGGTGGTGGGCTATGCCGTTCCGGGATTCCTCGTCGCCGTTCTGCTGCTTGTTCTGTTCGCCGGCGGCTCCTTCTTCCAATGGTTTCCGTCGCGCGGGCTCACCTCCGACTACTGGGGAGATCTCACGCTCGCCGGGAAGATTCTCAACTACTTCTGGCATCTGGCGCTGCCGATCACCGCGATGGCGCTCGGCGCCTTCACCACGATGACCTTCCTGACCAAGAATTCGTTCCTCGACGAGATCCGCAAGCAGTACGTCATAACAGCGCGGTCGAAGGGGCTGAACGAGGGTCAGGTGCTCTATGGCCACGTGTTCCGGAACGCGATGCTGCTCATCATCGCCGGCTTCCCGGGCGCCTTCATCAGCGCCTTCTTCACCGGCTCGCTGCTGATCGAGACCATCTTCTCGCTGGACGGTCTGGGTCTGCTCGGGTTCGAGAGCATCATCAACCGCGACTATCCGGTCGTGTTTGCGACGCTCTACATCTTCTCGCTGGTCGGGCTAGTGGTGAACCTGATCTCGGATTTCGTCTACACGCTGATCGATCCGCGGATCGACTTCGAGAGCCGGGAGGTCTGAGCCCATGGACATGCGCACAGACGAGAAGCTGAAGCCGATGTCTCCCGGCGACAAGGCGGCGAGCATCGAGACCCAGGAAAAAATCGCGACGACACCGGGACTGCAGCGTCAGCCGACGACGTGGATCGGCCGCATGCGCGGGGCTGTCGGCCGCCGGTTCGCGATGACGCCGATCAACCGGCGCCGCTGGGACAACTTCAAGGCGAACCGGCGCGGCTACTGGAGCTTCTGGATTTTCCTCGTGCTGTTCGTGCTGAGCCTCGGCGCGGAGTTCATCGCCAACGACAAGCCGCTGCTCGTCTCCTACAAGGGCGAGTTGCTTTCCCCGGTGCTGGTCGACTATCCGGAATCCAAGTTCGGTGGCTTCCTTGCCGTCACGGACTACAAGGACCCGTTCATCATCGATGAGATCGAGCAGAACGGCTGGATGATCTGGGCGCCGATCCGGTACTCCTACACGTCCATCAACAAGGATTATCCGCGTATCAAGGGGCCGGAAGATCGCTGCCTCGGCTTCCCCGCGCCGCCGTTCTGGGCCACGGGCGCAGAGCTGTGCGAGGCGCCGGCCGATCAGCTTTCGCGCTATCAGGAGCTTGGCAACCGTAACTGGCTCGGCACCGACGACCAGGGCCGGGACGTGCTTGCCCGCGTGATCTACGGGTTCCGCATCTCCGTTCTGTTCGGGCTCATCTTGACGTTCCTGTCCTCGATCGTCGGTGTGACGGCCGGTGCCGTGCAGGGCTATTTCGGCGGGCGCGTCGACCTGTTCTTCCAGCGCGTGCTGGAGATCTGGTCGTCGATCCCCTCGCTCTACGTGCTGATCATCATATCGTCGGTGCTGGTCCCCGGCTTCTGGACGCTGCTCGGCGTGCTGCTGCTGTTCCAGTGGGTGTCGCTGGTGGGGGTCGTGCGGGCGGAGTTCCTCAGGGCACGCAACTTCGAATACGTGACGGCGGCGCGGGCGCTCGGGCTTACCGACGGTAAGATCATGTTCAAGCACCTGCTGCCGAACGCGATGGTCGCGATGCTCACCTTCCTGCCGTTCAACCTTTCGGGCAGCATCACCGCGCTGACCGCGCTCGACTTCCTGGGGCTTGGCCTGCCGCCCGGCTCGGCCTCGCTTGGTGAGCTGCTGGCGCAGGGCAAGGCCAACCTGCAGGCGCCGTGGCTCGGGCTCACCGCGTTCTTCTCGCTCGCCATCCTGTTGAGCCTGCTCATCTTCATCGGCGAGGCGGTGCGCGACGCGCTCGATCCGCGCAAGACATTCCGGTGAGGTCAGAATGAAGACTGACGATCCTCTCGTCCGGGTGCGCGACCTGTCGGTCGCGTTCCGTTCGGGCGACACGACAAATCTCGCTGTCAAAGGCGTCTCGTTCGAGGTGAACAAGGGCGAGACCGTGGCGCTCGTCGGTGAATCGGGCTCGGGCAAGACCGTATCCGCCCTGTCGATCATGCGGCTGCTGCCCTACCCGGCGGCCTCACACCCGTCCGGCGAGATCCTCTACAACGGCAAGGACCTGCTGAAAGCTTCGGAAGCCGACATGCGCGACATTCGCGGTGCGCGCATCTCCATCATCTTCCAGGAGCCGATGACCTCGCTCAACCCGCTGCACTCCATCGAGAAGCAGGTGGGCGAGGTGCTGAAGCTGCACCGCGGCATGGACGACAAGGCGATCCGCAATCGCGTTCTGGAGCTTCTGCGCCGGGTCGGGCTGCGCGATCCGGAGAAGCGGCTGGCCGCCTTCCCTCACCAACTCTCCGGTGGCCAGCGCCAGCGCGTCATGATCGCCATGGCGCTCGCCAACGAGCCGGACCTGCTCATCGCCGACGAGCCGACGACGGCCCTCGACGTCACGATCCAGGCGCAGGTCCTCGACCTGCTACGCAAGCTGCAGCGGCTCCTCGGGATGAGCGTCGTGCTCATCACGCACGATCTCGGCGTCGTCGCCGAGTTCGCCGATACGATCGTCGTGATGTACGCCGGGCGCGTCGTCGAACAAGGGCCGGTGCGCGAGGTGTTTCGCG
>JAEVZQ010000055.1 GCA_023392135.1 Pseudomonadota bacterium
CTTGTCGACGTAGCATTGCCGCATGGCCTCGCACCGGTGCGACCCGGACAGATGCATGCTCGTGCTGCGGGCGGGCGCAATGAACCTGCACACGTCCTCGAGCCCTTCCGGCGTCAGCCAGCCCTCCCGGCGGCCGCGCTGAACGGCGAAGCAGTCCGCCGTTTCCTCATCCGGCCCGCGGAACTGATGCGCGCACTCGTGAGCATGGATCCAAAGTTTTACGGGTGTCGACACGCGCGACAGCAAACGCGGGTTGAGAATCAGGAACCCCGGGTAGGCCGCACCGTAATCGTCCAGCTTGGAATCGAGCACCGTCGGCCGCTGGCCGCAGTAGAGGCGCCGGTTATCGACAACGAGCTGGCCGACGGGAATGATCTTCGCGTCCCCTCCGACGTGGGCGACGTATTGCTCCGGCGTCGGTGGCGCAGCGTTTGCCGTGACCGCGACGCCTGCCGCAGCAACGATCGAAGCGAGCAGGACCTTGATCGATGATCTCAACGTCTTCCCCACCCCACGTGATCCGTTGTCCGCGCGTTCTGATATGCTTCATACGTCGGACGATCGAGTGCACAATCGCTTACCTTGAGACTGCGCGCAAGCCGGGCGCAGCCGACTGACCAAAGGGTCTGGAAAAACTCAGGATCAGAATTTCGCCGCGGCCTCGATCCTCTCCATATCATCATCGGAGAAGCCGAAATGATGGCCGATCTCATGCACGAGAACGTGCGTAACGATGTCCCCGAGCGTTTCATCGCTGTCAGCCCAGTAATCCAGCAAAGCGCGGCGATAGAGGAACACCATGTCCGGCTGCCGCGGCAGATCACTGAAGCTTCGCTTATCCAGACTTACTCCGTGGTAAAGACCCATGAGATCGAACGGGCTGGCGATGCCGAGCTGCTGAAGCACCTCGTCTGTCGCGAAGTCTTCCACCCGCACGACGACGTCGCTGCACATCTCGCGGAAATGCGCGGGTAGCGCCTCCCAGGCGTCCGCAGCCAATTGCTCCAGGTCTTCGAGGCTCGGCGCGCGGGCATCGCGCCATTTGGTACTATCTGCCATTTCTGATGTCTGAAATCTGAAAACACGGTTCGACAAGCGATTTGGCGTGCCGGTCGCATCTGGTCAACGGCCTGCGACCGATCTTGCCGAAGACCAACCCGGGAGCAGATGGGAGGTCGTGTGACTCTCAAAGTTTCGGTACACTGGACAACGGCCGGGTCGTGGGGAGGTTGGAACCGACGTGTCGCGCCAGCGCAACCTGACAGAGCTGCACCCGGAGCTGCTTGCCTATGCGCAGAGCTTGACCCTGGACAAGTCGGCGGCCGAAGACCTCGTCCATGATGCCCTGGTGCGGGCGCTGCAGTCGAAGGCGGTCCCCAGCGGGGCCGACGAAGTGCGGCCCTGGGCGTTTCGCGTCGTCAAAAACCTGTTCCTCGATGTGCAGCGAAGGCAAAAGGTTCGTGTCGGCTACGCCCGATCGGAGGCATTCCTCAATGACGGTCCACGCCAGAGAAATCCCGATCCAGTCGAGACACTGATTGTCCGTCAGGCCTATGACAGCCTCTCCGCCCGTGACCGCGAAGTGATTTGTTTAATTGACATTCTCGGGCTGACGTATGCAGAAGCCAGTGCAGTGATGGAGGTCCCGCTGGGCACAGTCATGAGCCGGATAAGCCGCGCGCGGCGTGCCATGCTGGACATCATGGAAGGCTCGAACGTTCGATCTCTGCGGAAGCATAAGCAAGCGAAGTGAACCCGATGGCCCCGCTGGAGCCCAGCGACTGGGAACTGATCAATGCCTACGCCGATGATGAGCTCCCTGCGGAGGACCGCAGGGCTGTCGAACGCAGGCTTGCTGATGACGCGACGCTGGCCACCGCCTTACACGAAGTATGGAGTCTGAAAACTAACCTGCAGTTGCTATACCAAGATTCTGCAACTTCGTGGCCAGGGCAGGCACGGCAGCGGCGGTTGATCAGGCCTGGTCCGCTGATGGCGGCTGTGGCAGCCGTGGTGGCAGCCATCTTCGGTGTCGGACAGCTCTTGCCGGTTTCGGAGGCGGGCGATTGGGATGGGGTCACGTCCGGCCTTCACGCGCAACTTTCCGGAAATGCCTATGTGCTGGCGCCTGCGAACCCGTTGGTGACCGTCTCGACCGGCCGCATGGGTGACCTCGCCGCCTTCGACCTTTCGGATTCGCGGCTCACGCTGGTGGATGCCAGGAACGTGCAGGTGAGCGGATCGGCCATTGTCGCCATGCACTATCGCGGGCCAAGCGGGTGCAGCCTCACCATTACGGTGGCTGGCGAGTCGGCACTGAAGCACGTTTCAGGGGCACGGTCCTCCGGCGCCCTCCAGGCCCACTGGACGGCCGGCCCCAATCATTTCCACGTCGTCGCCTCCGGCATGGACAGGGGGCGCTTCGAGGCCATCACCGCATATGTGCGCGCCGAGAGCTTGCATCAGGGCAATGGGGAGCGAATGCGAATCGCGCTCCGGTCCGCTACGCACCGCGCACGGCCCTGCGCTTGAGTTCAGCGCGCAGCGCTCACGGTCGTGGGAAGTTAGGGCGGTCAGGGCCGTAATTCTTCGAGAGGTAATCCAGAATGACCTCGCGCTCGTCCTGATCGAGCTCGGGCATGCCCTGCTCGTCGATCATCCAATCGATCAATTCATCCCAGCGCTCGCGCGAGAGGCCCTGTTGCACGACGAGCATCTCGGAGTGACAGCCGGTGCAGGCGTAATAAGTCTCCTCAGCGCCCTTGCCGTCGACGAAGCGGCCATACTCGCCCGCGCTTGCCGAAGTCGCGATGAAAAGTGCGCCGGCGAACGCGGCGAGGAAAGCTTTTCCGATCATTGGCCCTTCCGGGGAAAATGGCGTCTTGGGGCGGGCAGCCTACCCGCCCCGGGTCATGCGCTTCAGCTCACGCGCACCGCGACGCGGTGCATCATATTGTTGGCATAGCCCCTCGGATTCCAGTCGACGGCGAACGGCTGGGCGACGCCGGCGCTATCGGTGGCGCGAGCCCAGACCTCGTAGTAGCCGGGCTTGGGAAACTTGACGTCTGCGCGCCAGTTCTGCCACGCGCCGGAATTGACCGGCTTGTCGAGCTTCGTCCGCTGCCATGTCGCGCCGAAGTCGATCGAGATATCGAGCGCATCGATGGTCCGGTCACCGGACCAGGCGTGCCCGCGCACTTCGGTTTCACCTTTGACGCTGGCGTTGTTCTCCGGGAAGGTGATGAGCGACTTCACAGGCATCCGTTCAATAATGACGAAGTCTTCCTTATCGACC
>JAEVZQ010000463.1 GCA_023392135.1 Pseudomonadota bacterium
ACCCTGGTGCTGATCAGAGGTCCCAGGGCTGCCGATGTGTGCCCAGCCGCTCCGCCCACGACCGCGGCGTGAACCGCTCGCAGGCCCTGATCCGGTGGATCTCGTCTTCTGCGATGCCGATGTCACGCAGCATCGCGTCGGGCAGAGTGGCGAGATGATTACGGACGCGCCTGCCTTCCGCTGCCGCCCGAATCCGCTTCAGCATGGTTGAAAGTTTCTGCCGCAGGCCGAACCCTGCAGCTTCCCGGTGGGCGTTGACAGACGCGTGCGCGTTCAACGCCGCGGAATGTGACGACGTGCTCATGATTTTTATGTCCTCTATGCGGGCCGAAGCTCCGGCCGGGAGGTGATTCCCCCCGACCGGAGCGAAACAGGTGCTGTTCTGGAAGCGGAGGCGCTTCAGGCGGTCGCCAGTTCGGGCAGGCGGCGCTCGACCTTGATCTGCTCGATCTGGCTGGCCGTGTAGCCAAGCTCGATAAGCCGGGCATCGCTCATGGCCGAGAGGTAGTCTACCAGATACCGGTGAGCCTGCGCCTCGCGGGCAGCAAGGAGGCGATCGAACAGCCGCTGGATCAAGCCCTTCGACTTCGCTCTCGACACGGGGACATTACCGATGGTGTATGTGATTGGTGTGCTCATGGTCAGCTCATCTCTGCTAGTTTTTGCTGAGGGGCCGGTCTGAGCGCCGCCCTCCCCAGCGGTTGGTGGTTATGTATTCTCGTCTTCGCACTTGCGGTACACAGAATAGTGCAATGCAGCAATGCATTCAACGCAGCTGAGTGTCACACCGGTTCGAACGATCGTCACAATCGATTCGAGGTGTGTGCTGAGCAGGTGCGAATTGGCTGATGCGAGCCCGGAGATAATGATGTTTCAGAGCTTCGAAGCCCCCGCCGGCCTGGAAAACGCGGTCGACCGCGTAAAGCAACTCCGTACTCTGATGGCCGAGCTGAAGTTCGACGCCGTTCTGGTGCCGCGGGCTGACGAGCACCAGGGTGAATATGTGCCTGCCTCGGCCGAGCGTTTGAAGTGGCTCACCGGCTTTTCGGGTTCGGCAGGTCTGGCCGTTATTTCCCGGCAATTCGCAGCGTTGTTCGTGGATGGACGTTATAGGGTGCAGGCCCGGGTGCAGGTCGATACCAAGACGTTCGAAATCCTGCAGGTGCCGCAGGCGCGCCCCTCCGACTGGTTGTCCCAAAAGCTCAAGCCGGGCGCTGTCGCCGGCTTCGACCCGCGGCTGCACACGGTCACGGAGGTTGAGCGGCTGACTGAAACGTTAGCTGACCGCGGCATCAAGCTCCGACCGCTGAGCCGGAACCCCGTCGACCGGATCTGGGGCGCGGACCGGCCGCCGGTGCCGGCGGGCAAGGTCCGGCCACATCCCTTGCAGTACGCCGGCCGGTCGGCAGAGGATAAGATTGCTGCACTGCAAAAAAGTTTGAAAGCGGATCAGCAGGATGCCGCCGTGCTGACGCTGCCCGACTCGATCGCTTGGCTGTTCAACATCCGCGGCAACGACGTGGCTCACAATCCCGTACCGCTTGCCTTCGCCATCGTGCCGGTGTCGGGCAAGCCGGACCTGTTCATCGCGCGCGAGAAGCTCGACGCGGAGGCCAGGGCGCATCTGTCCTTCGCGAAGGTGAGCGCCCCTGACAAGCTTGGAGAGCGGCTGGCTCGGCTGAAGTCGGCCAACAAGCGCGTGCGGCTCGATCCCGACACGGCCTCCTGGTGGTTTGCGCGTCAGCTCGGGGGACCGCGCAAGATAGCGCGCGGACAGGATCCCTGCATTCTGCCGAAAGCCCGCAAGAACAAGGCCGAGATCGAGGGTGCGCGCGCTGCCCAGCTGCGGGACGGAGCTGCCTTCGCGCGTTTTCTCGCCTGGCTCGACCGTGAAGCTCCAGGCGGAAAGCTGGACGAGATCGCCGTGGCGCAGAAGCTCGAGGCGTTCCGCGCCGAGACGCAGGCGCTGAGAGACATCAGCTTCGACACGATCTCGGGCGCCGGTCCAAATGGGGCCGTCGTGCACTACCGCGTTACAGAGGCGACGAACCGCAAGCTGAAGCCCGGCGAGCTTTACCTCGTCGACTCTGGTGGCCAGTACCTCGACGGCACCACGGACATCACGCGCACCATCGCCATCGGCAAACCGACGGCCGAGATGTGCGAGCGCTACACGCTCGTCCTCAAAGGCCATATCGCGATCGCCACGGCGCGTTTTCCCAAGGGCACGCGCGGCATCGAGCTCGATGCTTTCGCTCGCCGCGCCCTTTGGGAGAAGGGGCTCGATTTCGATCACGGGACCGGTCACGGCGTGGGCAGCTATCTTTCTGTCCACGAAGGGCCGCAGTCAATTTCGCGCCGTGGCATGGCTTCGCTGGAGCCGGGCATGATCATCTCCAACGAGCCCGGCTACTATAAAGAGGGCGCGTATGGCATCCGCCTGGAAAACCTCGTCCTGGTAACCGGGCCCGAAACCCCGGCCGGCGGCGACCGCGAGATGCTCGGCTTCGAAACCTTGACGCTCGCACCGTTCGATCGCCGCCTGGTCCGGCCGGACATGCTGACGGCTGCCGAGCTGGAATGGCTGAACAACTATCATGCCCGCGTCGGCGAAATAATCGGAGCCGAGTTGGGTCCAGCCGACCGGGCCTGGCTCGCCGCCGCGACGGCCCCGATCGGTTGAGCGGGCTGGAAGAGGACCCGCAGGGAGCCGGTCGTCAGCTTTCACCGCCCGGGGCCGGCGGGTGCTGCGACGACGTTCTGCGGCCGGCCCAACTTGAACTGCCTGATGTTTGCAATTGTCGTGTCGAGAATGCGCTGCAGGGCGTCGCTGGTGTTGTAGGCGATGTGCGGCGTCACGATCACGTTGGGAAAGCGCAGCAGCACGTGGTTTGCGAGCAGGGCGCGCAGATCCTCGCTGCTATCCTGCCGCTCACGCCGAAAGATTTCAGCCTCGTCCCGAAGCAGCGGCTCCTCCGGCATGACGTCGAGCCCGGCAGCTCCCACCTTCTTGTCCACCAGCGCGCGCACCAGAGCAGAGACATCGATGATCGAGCCGCGCGCCGTGTTTATGAGGATGGCGCCGGTCTTCATGGCCGCGAACTCGCGGTCCGAAATGAGATGGTGCGTCTGCGTCGTGGCAGGGACGTGCAGCGTCACGACGTCGGACTGACTGAGGACGTCCAGCAGATCGCCGTAACGGAATCCGAGCGCCTGCGCCGCCTGATCGTTCGGCCGCAAGTCGAAGGCGAGGACCTCCATGCCGAAGCCCTTTGCGATCCCGATCACCCGCCGCCCGATGCGCCCCGTGCCGATCACGCCAATCGTCTTGCCGCGCAGGTCGAACCCGCGGAGGCCTGCATGTGAAAAGTCGCCTCGGCATGCCCTCTCCACAGCCGTGATCAAATGACGGTCGAGGGCGAGCAGAAGGGCGAATGCGTACTCGGCAACCGGGGCGTCGCCATAGTCGGGCACGTTGCACACCGTGATGCCGTGCTGCTGGCAGTAATCCGTGTCGATGTGATCAAACCCGGTCGACCGCGTCGCGATCAGCCGCAGCGAGGCCAGTCGCGCGAGCACCTGGGCGGTGAGCTCGGAATTGACGAAGGTGGCGACGGCCTCCGCATCCGCGTAGTTCGGCGCCGTTCGCGCATTCAACGGCTCTCGCGTGCAGACGACGTCAAGGTCGGGCAAGAGCCGAAGGCACGCCGACTGCTCCCATTCCTCCGCCTCGAAGACGATCAGCCTCACGTCGGCACCTCCAGGCCTCTGCCCGGAAACGCCGGCTGGTTGATGTGGTTTCGAGCAGCCGCAGCAGGAAGTGGGAAAGGGAAATAACATGCCTTGGATTCGGCGGCGGCCGCGGTGTTGCTCGTCTTGTCATGCTCACCGCTGTGGCGTGGTTGCTACACTCGCTTGGTTAATTCTCAAGCAATTGAGCATTACGGGTTGAAGCAGTTCGATTAAGGACGCGTAATCTGAGCCGTGCCTGCCTGCTGGCTTCGAGTTCCGCCTGCTTTGGAGCGCGAGAGCTATAAGCCTTAACATTACTGAGTTGAACCAGGTAAAGTCGTGGTTGAGTTTCGTCGTTTGATTGCTTGGCGCGTCTCGAACTTGCCCCCGTTGTCAGTCGCCAAGTTTTCCCAGAGCGCGTCCCACCTCCATCGTGGAGAATGCCGTCTCATCCGGCACGCGGAGTCCGCAATCTGGTTGGCGGAGCGCGCACATGCTCCGGGTCGGCAAAGACGAAGAGCTTATCCTGTTCAGCCTTATCCCTGAGGTGGGGCGCCATGCCCTCAGGCTCGCGAGCGTCGGCAGCTGTGACTGTCCGGGATCGAGCCGATCAAGAACACCTCGTTAAGGCTTAATCAGCGAACTTTGCATAACGATCCTCAGCGCGGCGAGCCAAGCTGCCGAAGGTCGGGGGAAATCTTCGCATGAGTAACGCGCCAAATGCTCTGCACTCAGGGCGCTGCGTCCGTGATGCTGAGGGCGAACCGGGACTTGCCACGAGTTGGGCGTACCCCATAGGACGGACGTCTTCGGCGCGCCACCTCAACACAGCCTTGCAAGCAGGGAACCGGCCGAGAGGCCTCTTGGCAGGCCTGAGACTGGTGGTCGTGCTGTTGATGTGCATCGCGCTCGGCGCTCCGGCTGCATTTGCTGCCGAACCCTCAAAAACATCAGCGGTCGGCGATACTGTCACGAACCCTATAACCAGCGAAACGACCAAAGTTCTGAACCTCATTAAAGATCCCGTTGGTACGCCCACAGAGGGCGCCACGGCGTTCGTGCAAACCGAGGACGGCTATACCTTCCTGGTCAAGGAGGAAGGTGAGAAGATTTACAATACTGAAAGTCCCCCGGACGCCTTCATAGTCGAGTCTATCTCCGGCGATGAAGCCATCATCAAAAAAGATGATGGCAGTAATGCCAGTGATGAATTCCCCCTCGCCCAAACGACAGCGAGTTTCGAATCCAAATTCTACGGCTCGGATACTGAGGGCGAGCTCAAGCCGCCGGTATACGTCGACGGACCGAACGGCGTAAAGCAGGTCGAATACGGCAAGAATGGCAGCAACGGCAGGGATGGCGCGTTGTTCGTTCCGCCTCGTTCGGGTGGCGACGGCGCGGATGGCCCGCACGTTGAAGGGACGCTGACAATCGATGTGAATGCGACCTCCAACAT
>JAEVZQ010000483.1 GCA_023392135.1 Pseudomonadota bacterium
GATGCTCGATTGTCTGGTCGCCCGCGTTGTCGAGGGCTGTGCAGCCGAGGATCTCGACATTGAGACCGTATCACCAGAGGAGATGGTCGAGGCGGCCCGTAAATATCTGCCCGTCTACAAAGGCGCCTATGTACGTGTGACGCTGCAGGGCGTCTGAATTCACTTACGCCTCCATCTCCCCGAGGATCTTGTAGAGATAAGAGCGGGAAATCCCAAGCTCCTGGGCAACGCGTTTTTTGTTTCCATTGTGGCGGCGCAGCGCTTTCAGGACGAGATCGGTTTCGATCCGGCCCAACTGCTCGCGAAGCGTCGTTGCGTCGCTTGATTCCGGCATCGGCCGGGAAGAGCCATTCGACTGCGGAGCGAATGACCCGGCGGTAATTGTATTCTCATCGGCAAAGATGACGGCCCGTTCCACCACGTGCCGGAGCTGGCGCACATTCCCCGGCCAGCTCTGCTCCATCAGCCACGACAGAGCGGACTCGGTCACCTCGGGCGCCGGCCGGCGGTGGCGTACCGAGAAGTCGGCGATGAAATGCGCGACAAGTGCCGGGATGTCGTCGAGACGCCGCTTCAGCGGAGGAACCTCGATCGTGATCGGAGAAATCCGGTAATAGAGATCGAGCCGGAATTTGCCTTCGGAGACGAACTGCTGCAGGTCGCGGTTCGTGGCGGTCACCAATCGGAAATCCACTTGCTGTGGCCGATCGCTGCCGATCCGTTCGATCATGCGGTCCTGCAGGACTCTCAGCAACTTCGATTGCACGTCGATCGGCATGTCGCCGATCTCGTCGAGAAATATCGTGCCTCCTGCCGCCTGCTCGAACTTGCCTTTCCGGCCCTTGCGGGCCGCACCCGTAAAAGCGCCCGGCTCGTATCCGAAAAGCTCCGATTCCACGAGAGTTGCGGGGAGGGCAGCCGCATTCACCATTACGATTGCGGCGTCGCGCCGGGGACTGAGCCTGTGGAGCGCCTGAGCCACCAGCTCCTTGCCTGTGCCGCTGTCTCCTCGGATCAGCACGGGAATTTCCAAGGGGGCGACCTTGATGATCTCATCGCGCAGCCGCCGCATGGCAGGACTATCGCCGATCAGCTGATCCAAGCCGTAGCTCTTGCTGCGCAGCGCCGCGGTCTCCCGCTTGTAGAACTCGACCTCGCTCTCGAGAGCATGGATGCGGCGCCCCAACTCCTCGACCTGCTGGGGCCCTTTGAACATCACACGGCCGACTGCACCTAAAATCCTACCATCCCTTCGGATCGGAATTCGGCTTACGACGCGATTCAGACCGCGCATCCGCTGGATCTCTCCAACCTCGGCCTTGCCGGTCGCGACGACCTGGTTCAGACGCGTGTTCTCAATCACCTGCTTGACCGGCTTGCCGTTGGCCTCCCCGCGTTGCAGACCGAAAAAGCTTTCGTGAACCGGCGAGATATAAACAAGGCGCGCATCGGCATCGACAATGGTCATCGCCTCGAACGGGTCGGTGAGCATATGCTCGAGGATATCGTAGGCGAATTCGACAGAGCCGATGAATTCCAGGAGTGCATTGCCTTTCGGCCGGCTGATAACGAGGAGATCGCCCCCGCTCATCGGCGTGGCGAGAACGGCGTAGGAGCTGCGGTCCAGAATCAAAGGCTGGAGCCTGCGTTCGCGGATTTCGGTCCTCCAGGCCTGATCGGAAAGCAAGGCCCTGATCCGCGGATCTTTGCCGATCCCGGACGCGAACAGCACCTCTCCAGCCTCATCCGCAGCTACGACGCCCTCGATTGGGGTGCCGGGTGCCCCCATCCCTTCCTCCTGCTTGCGCTACCGACAATGTTGACGCGAGCTGGGAAGGCATGCAACCTGAATCTGTCCTCGACAAGAACACTCCGGCCTGAGCTCTGGCGGTTAGTTTGTCAGGCTTATTGTGTACGCGAAAAGGACACGCTTGCCCGGGGTGACCGTCCACGACTTGGACATCCGGAATGGCCCCTTCGATCAACACGAGCACCAAAAGGCTTACGGATCGAGGGCTTGTTTTGATATAGGTTGCAATGGCACGACTGTTGCTCGGCTAATAACAGCGAGTGTGCTCGCAGTACCTAAAGGGAGAATACGCCATGGGGCATAGATTTGGGATCGGCAAGCTGTCCATGATGGGCGCCGGGGCAGCGCTGGCAGTGATGCTGTCAGCTTCTGCCTATGCGCAGGAGCCGGTGAAGCTCGGAATTGTTTCATTCCTCACCGGTCCGGCCGCGGTGCCGTTCGGTGTTCCCGGCCGCAACTCGGCCGAGCTGATCATCGATGCCATCAACAAGGGCTCGCTGCCTGCGCCCTACAACACCAAGGGGCTCGGTGGCGCCACCATCGAAGCCCGCTATGTCGACGAGGCCGGCTCGACCGCCAACCAGGTCACCGAGTACCGCAACCTCGTGCAGCGTGACGGCGTCAATGCGGTGGTGGGCTACGTTTCCTCCGGCAACTGCTTGGCCGTAGCACCTGTTGCCGAGGAAATGAAGACGATCACTGTCCTCTACGATTGCGGAACTCCGCGCATTTTCGAGGAAAACGACAAGCACAAATACGTGTTCCGCGTGACGCCGACGGCGACGATGGATAGCGTTGGTGCGGCGCGCTACGTCGTCGACAAGAAGGGCGACATCGCGAGCTTCTCCGGCCTCAATCAGAACTACGCCTGGGGCCAGGACTCCTGGCGCGACTTCGTGCTGGCCATGAAGACGTTGGCCCCGAAGGCGACTGTCGACCGCGAGCTGTTCCCCAAGTTCCTGGCGGGCGAGTACGGTGCTGAGATCACATCCCTGCTGACTTCCCAGGCCGATCTGGTGCACAGCAGCTTCTACGGCGGCGACCTGGAGAGCTTCGTCGCGCAGTCGACCGGGCGTGGTCTCTCGCAGCGCAAGACGATGATCTTCTCCTGCGGCGAGTCGGCGATGTTCCGCCTGGGCAACAGAATGCCTGACGGAACCGTCATCGGTGGACGCGGCCCACATGGCGTGCTGGCCCGCGACTCGGAGCTGAATACCTGGTTCCAGAAGGAATACGCCGCGCGCTTCGGCACCCCGCCGACGTATCCGTCGTACCACATGGCCCAGTCGATTCTCGGCCTGAAAGCCGCGTGGGACAAGGCCGCTGCTGGCAAGAACGGGGCGCGCCCCAGCACTGATGAGGTGATTGCAGCGTTCGAGGGCCTCGAGTTCGATGGTCCGAGCACGCGGATCTCGATGGCCCGTGCCAACGGCCACCAGGGCATCTCCGAAACGGCTTACGGCGTCTTCAAGTACAACAAGGAAGCAAATCGTCCCGAGGTCGTCGACGTCGTGCGCTACCCCGCCGAGTGCGTGAATCCGCCGGATGGCGTCACCTCGCAGGAGTGGCTCGAGGGCGGCATGAAGGGCGCCAAGTGCGACTGAGCGGATTGTCCTTGCCGGAACTGACGAGGTAGCCCCCGTCTGTGTCCACC
>JAEVZQ010000485.1 GCA_023392135.1 Pseudomonadota bacterium
GCTTGTTCACCCAGGCAACGTACCGGTTCATCCATCCCTCCAAGAAGGCGCGGCTCGCGGCTCCGATGCTGCCATCGGCCTCGAACAGACCGTCCTTCATCTGAATGAACACTTCCGGCTGGCCGAGCGTCGGCACATCGAGATAGGCGAGCACATTGCGCAGATGCTGCTGCGCGATGGCGGTGCCGATGGCGCCAATGGAAATACCGATCACGCCGGCCGGTTTGCCCGCCCATGCGTTCTGGCCGTAGGGGCGCGAGGCATGGTCGATCGCATTCTTGAGCACGCCGGGGATCGAGCGGTTGTATTCGGGTGTCACGAAAATCAGGCCATCGGCGGCTGCGATCTCGGCCTTGAGGCGCTTCACCTGCGGAGCCTGATTGTCGTCATCGTCTTGATTGTAGAGCGGCAGGTCGCCGATCTTGATCGTGTTGAAAGTGAAATCCGATGGCGCAAGCTTTGTGAGCGCATTGGCGAGCTTGCGGTTGAAGCTGTCGCGGCGCAGGCTGCCAATGATGACGGCGATGGTCTTGTTGCTCATGATGAGCGCCTCCTTTCTGGTACGTTTGCAAGTCGGTTATCAGGAACTGGCCTCAGCCTGTTTCAGCAGCACGATGTTGCCCCAGGGATCGGCGGCTTCGATCGCGTCGCCAGTCCGCCGGCCTCCGCCTGCGATGAGGCGCTCCGCCGATGCGTCGAACTCGTCGCGATCCCGCGCGATCAGCTCGAATGAAGCAAGGCCCGTGGTGGATCCGGAACGCTTCGGTGCGTTACGGCTGCGCCAGATGTTGGTCGCGACGTGGTGATGATAGCCGCTTGTGCTGTAGAACGTGGCGCCCGGATAGTGACAGGTGATGTCGAGACCAAGGACATCGTGATAAAAGGCCTCCGCCTCAGCCAGTCCCCCGACACGCAGATGGATGTGACCGACGGTCGTGCCGCTCGGCACACGCGCCGCATCCGACGTGTCGCCTTCGCCAGCCGCGATGAGCCCTTCCATATCCAACGGCTCGGTGGACATCAGGACCTCACCATCCTTCCAGAGCCACGCGTGGCGCGGGCGATCAGCATAGATTTCGATGCCGTTACCTTCCGGATCGGTGAGATAGAGCGCTTCGCTCACCTTGTGGTCGGAGGCGCCGTCGAGCCGGACCCCGGACCTGAGCGCGCGGCGCAGCCAGCGGCCGAGGTCAGCCCGGGACGGCATCAGGAAGGCCGTGTGAAAGAGGCCGGCGAAACCCGCAGGCTCGGGATCGACATTGCGCTGGCGCAGGATCAGGAGCACGGCCCGGCCGTCGCCGAGGCACACGGTGTCGCGCTCCGTTGCCATGCGGTGCAGTCCGATCGCCTCCTCATAATAGCGGGCCACACCATCCAGATCGCGGACGATGAGCGTCACCGCGCCTGGCCTGAGCAGGGCGTCGGCGGATTGGAGCTGAACAGCGAGAGCTGATGACATGGGAGCCTCCTTCAGCGAAGAGCTTCGGCCCTGACGGCGGCGGCAACCGGCGGGCGGAGAGCGAAAGCTCCGTCGCCGAGCAGCGCCTGCACGATCAGCGCCACGGTCCAGAAAGCGGGGAACTCCCAGCCGCCATTAGCCGCCGAGAACAGCCAGCCGTTACCGGTATGCTGCAGTGTCGCCCCGATCAGGATCGGCACCATCAGCAGCGAGATCCAGCGCGTCCAGACACCGAGGATGAGCGCAAGGCCGCCGCCGATTTCCCCGAGGATCACCAGATAAGCGAAGGACCCGGGGTAGCCGAGGCTCTCAAAGAAGCCGACCGTACCCGGAAGTCCGAAGGTGAAGACCTTGAGCAAAAGGCCATGGGCGAGGAGCAATGCGCCGAGGCTGACGCGAAGAAGGAAGGCGGCATAGGGTGCGGTGCGATCGTCGATCATGTCGGTCTCCTTTAGGATTGGTTAATGGTCGGACTGATGGCCGGCCCTTCAACGTGAGAGATGCACCCTATCCATCAGTTTGATAATATAGCTACTTATGATATTAATCCACACCATTGGTGTGAGCTGGATCTATGCTCGATCGCGTTACCGGAATGCAGGTCTTCGCCCGCGTGGCGGCTCTCGGCAGCCTCTCGGCGGCAGCCCGCGCGCTCGGCATGTCGCAGACCATGGCCACCAAGCACATGGCGGCGATCGAGGAGCGGCTCGGTGTCAAGCTCTTGCACCGGACAACCCGGCGGCTCACGCTGACGGAGGCCGGCCGAAACTATCTCGAGGCGGTGGAGCGGATACTCAGCGACATCGAGGATGCGGATGCGGCTGCTTCCGCCGAGACTGTCGAGGTGCGCGGCACATTGCGGCTCAATGCGCCCGTGTCATTCGGCATACGTGAGCTGGCACCCCTGCTGCCGGAGCTTGCTGCACGACATCCGGCGCTCACCGTCGACCTCGGCCTTAACGATCGTCGGGTGGATCTGATCGAGGAAGGATGGGATCTCGTCATCAGCATCGGCTCCCTCGAGAACTCAACACTGATCTCCCGCCGCCTTGCGCCGTGTCGAACCGCCGTGTGTGCGGCGCCGTCCTATATCGCCGCGCACGGGCGCCCGCGGACGATCAACGACTTAGCAAAGCACAACTGCCTTGGCTACACGCTCTCGCGCGCTGTCGGAGCGGATCGCTGGTCGTTCGGAGATAAAGGCCAAGCCGTGGTTGCTATCCAGGGCACGTTGAAGGCCAACAATGGCGACGCCCTGGTTGCAGCTGCCATCGCGGGACAGGGGATTATTTACCAGCCGACATTCCTGGTTGCTCGCGAGATCAGGGCCGGTCTGTTGACCCCCCTTGAACTCGATCACGATCCTTTGGAGCTTGACGGGATCTTTGCCGTCTATCCCGCGGATCGGCGTCCTCCGGCGAAGGTCCGTGCAGCTATCGATTTCCTGGTTGAACGATTGGGACCAGTACCGCCTTGGGAGCGGGCATGATGCCGCGTGTCCTGTATTCGCTCCGGGGCGCCACCAAAAAAGGCAATCAGAGCGCCAGGGGGAAATGCACGCGGATGCGCGTTCCCTTGCTTACGGGCTGGTTCTCCATTTGTCCCCGGAGCTGGCGGACGAGTCCATCGACTAGTGTAAGGCCGAGCCCACCTCCAGCCGTAGCCGCCATGCCACGCCCGTTGTCCTCCACAACGAGCTCGGCCTCCCCCGTTTGAGGAAGTCTTTCGAAGCTCACCCAAATGGTTCCCCCCGACTCATCGAAGGCGTGCTTGAGCGCATTCGTGACGAGCTCATTGACGACGAGACCGATGGAAACAGCCCGGTCCAGTGGGAGCATCAGCCCTGGGGCGACGGCGATCTCTATCACGATGAACTCGCGGAGGGGATTGATGTTGCTGCAAAGCGCACGCAGATAGTTGCCAAATTCGACCCGGTCGTTTCCCCCCTGAAATGAGAGCTGATCCTGCGCCAGCGCAATTGCTTGTACCCTATCGATCACGCCTGCCAGCTGTTCTTCACCACCAGCCCCGGAGGCGATCAACTGCCGCCGTTGAAGGCTCAAGAGCGAAACGATCAGTTGCAGGTTGTTCTTTACCCTGTGCTGGAATTCACGGAAATGCATTTCGGCAATCCGCCGCTCGCGCGAATGCTGTGCAGCGAGTTCCTCGGAGGCTTTTCGGCTTTCTTCTCCAAGAAGCGCCAGCCCAAGGAGCTTGGCCATGACAGTGAGGAAGGTATCGTCATCCTCATCGAAGGTGCGGCGGATATTTGAGTCTACCTCCAGAACACCCCAAGTCCGGTTCCCGACTCTGATAGGCACGTTGAGCAACGAGACAATGCCGTGATCGCGCAGGGCGGGGTGGTAGCGGTACTCTGGATCGTTCGGCAAATCCTCGATAGCAACAGAAGCACCAGTTTGAATTGTGCGACCCGGCGGCGAAGCTCGATCGGTGGGCAGGGTGAGCTTGCCGATCAGACCAGCCTTCCAGCCCACCCCTGCTTCAAGCAACAAGTCACCCCGGTCAGGTCGATATCTCAGCACCTTGACGTGCTCGATGTGGGTAACGAGGGATATTTGAGCCGTCATGTGCTGCATCAGCCGCCGGATCGGAATCTCGGAAGCAGCCCGAGCAAAGGCGGCAACAGCCCGCTGATACTCATGCAGTCGCTGCAGTTCGGATGAAGACTGTTCGTTCGCGCCCGGCACATAGCCAGAATTCAGATGATATCCGAAGGTTCCCGGCCAGGAAGGGCGCGCAGCCGCACTCTCCACTCCCGGGAGGCGCGATAAGCACTGTCAGTTGAGAACGCTCGGTCAAGCGCGCCCACCTAGCAGCCGGCGCGAGGGCTGCCACGGCTTCGGCTTAAGCCGAAGCGATGCCTTGCGGCACACCCGTGGCTGGGTTAGCCGAAATCAATTCCTGAGAAGGAGTCCTCGGCACCCCGATTGGATCAGTGCGCCGCTCCTTATGGATATACGGCCCCGGAAAAAGACCTATCCTGGCACAATTACGCGTACCAAATGCGTCTCACATGCAACAGGAACCTCCGTATCGAGAAAGCAGTTCGTTGTCTGAGGTAATCTTTAAGCGGAGGCGAATATGTCGAATCTCCTCTACTTTGCGGTGGTGTTCCTGATCATTGCTATCGTCGCTGCGTTGTTTGGCTTTGGCGGCGTCGCAGGGACGGCAATCGAAGGCGCCCGTATCCTGTTCTGGGTAGCCATCGTGCTGTTTGTCGTATCGCTCGTTGTAAGCCTGGTTCGCAGAGGCAGCTAATATTGGGCGTGGTCGCATAGGACTTGCTGCATGGCAGAATGGCCTCTCTGCCGTGCAGCCAGAAGAACACCGGCCTATTTTGAATTAGCCGCACAGCTCCCCCTGCTTTTTCAATTTTGGAATGAGGCGATCAGATGTTTGAGAGGTAGAGTAATGCGACTGCAGCTCGTGCTCTGAAGTTCAAAATACGCCATCGATAGATCTGCGTATCTTCTCCCTATGAAGACGCTTGATTTTGTCTTGGTTTAACTTGCGTGGGATTTCGCCGTGTTTCCCAAGATGATTCTTGGGCGTTAGCTTTGGCTAGGAACGAAAGGAGGCTCGATGACATGGCGCTCCCAGCGGGCATCCTTCGGGATCCACTGATGATCGGCCTTGCAATAAGGGCAATGG
>JAEVZQ010000496.1 GCA_023392135.1 Pseudomonadota bacterium
CCTTCAGGGTGGCCTCAGGTGGCGGCTTGGTGCCCCTTCCGGTCCGGAAGCCGCCGCCAGATGTCGCACAGTGGCAGGTTCGGCTGAACGTACGCAACGGCGGTGGAGTAGAGTCCGCACCGGAGCTACCGGTCCGCCGGTCGGAGGCTGTTGCAATGAACGAGGCCAGCCACCTTGGCGGCCCGGAGGCGGAGCCAGCCGACGTTACACCGGAACCCTATGCCCCCGATGATCAGGTCGCGCTTTTCCTGCGCGCTGCCCACACTGCGGCCTGCCGTCGCTTTGGCACCGTGCTCGGTCCGGAGGCAAATGAGGCGCATCGAAACCACTTTCACCTCGACATGGCAAAGCGCAAGCATCGCAACTACTGCGAATGATTGTTCCAGGTCTGAACGCGCACTTGCCATCGGCGCCTGAGCCGACGATGGTGATGCGAGATCGACCACGCTTCTTTGCCAGGATCCGCCATGAAGCCGCGAACCGGCCAGTCACCGTTCGAGACGCCCTACCCGCATGCGCGCGGCGGCGCGCCGGGCATGTTCCCGGCCGTGCGCATGCGGAGAAACCGCCGTGCGGATTGGGCGCGTCGCCTCGTTGCGGAGAACGCGCTGACCTCCTCGAACCTGATCTGGCCGATGTTCGTCGTGGAAGGCACGAACACCCGGATCCCGGTCGAGTCCATGCCGGGGGTGGAGCGGCTCTCGGTGGATCTCGTGGTGGCCGCAGCCGAGGAAGCGATCTCGCTCGGCATACCGGCGATAGCGCTTTTTCCCTATACCGAGCCGGCGCTGCGAACCGAAGATGCGCGAGAGGCCCTCAATCCCGAGAACCTCGTGTGCCGGGCCACGCGCGCGGTGCGCAACGCCGGTCTGGAGGTCGGCGTGGTTCTGGATGTGGCGCTCGATCCTTACACCAGCCATGGCCATGACGGGCTGATGCGTGGCAGCACCATCCTGAACGACGAGACGCTGGAGGCGCTCGTCCGCCAGTCTTTGATACAAGTCGAAGCAGGTTGCGACGTCCTTGCGCCATCCGACATGATGGACGGCCGTATCGGCGCAATCCGCCAGGCCCTCGAAAGCGCCGGGCAACAGTCGACCCAGATCATGGCCTATGCGGCGAAGTATGCCTCGGCCTTTTACGGCCCCTTCCGCGATGCGGTGGGGTCGACGGGCGCCCTCAAGGGTGACAAGCGGACCTATCAGATGGACCCCGCAAACACGGACGAGGCACTGCGGGAAGTGGCCCTCGACCTCGCCGAAGGCGCTGACATGGTCATGGTCAAACCGGGTATGCCCTACCTCGACGTCATTCGCAGGGTGCGGGATACGTTCTGCCTGCCGACGTTCGCCTATCAGGTCTCTGGAGAGTACGCGATGCTGATGGCAGCGTCGGACCGTGGCTGGCTGGACGGCGACAAGGTCGTGATGGAGAGCCTTATGGCATTCAAGCGGGCTGGCGCGGCAGGTATCCTGACCTATTTCGCCCCGCGGGCAGCAAGACTGCTGGCTGCCGCCCGCTAACTGTCGCCATTGCGTCGGCTGCGGGGCCGGGCGCACCGGCTGAAGCGCCGGCTGCAGGAGTACATGAGGCTATCACTGTGCTCCGCGCTCACGTGGGTTCAGCCCTTCTTCAACAATCCTGTCGCCCTTGCGCGCAGCAACGCGTTCATTGTCACCGTGACTCCGATCGGCGTCGCGGTAACGGTGCTGGCCCTTGCCGTCGCTTTGGCGTTGCTCGGCGTGATGCGCTGGAGCCGGTTCGGGCGCTGCTGGCGCGCGTGCGCACCCCACGGCGGCTGCGATGCTCGGCGTCGACTTTTCAGGCATCCTCGCGACGACCTTCGTTCTGGCCGCGGCAATGGCTGGGCTCGCCGGGGCAATCGTCACGTTTTATTACGGCGGTGTCGGCTATTCCGGCGGGATCGTTTTCGGCCTCAAATCGCTGATTGCAGCGATCGTCGGCGACATCGGATCGGTGCCGGGGGCCTTTCTCGGGGGCCATTCTCGTCGGCGGGGCCGAGGCCCTGTGGTCGGCGCTGTTTCCGATCGAGTATCGCGATCTGGCGATTTATGGAATGCTCGCTACCTTTTTGATCTGGCGGCCCGGGGGCCTCCTCAGTGTTCGCGACGCGTTTTCCCGGCGATGAACCGCATAGAGTGTCACGGAGCTTGATTACACGCGAGTGGCTCACTTACTTTCAATTGACGCGAGGGTTGTCAAAGCCCCTGCGGTTCGCCCCCGTCTCCGGAACGCCACGCGAATGACAGAGCAGCAGAAGAATTTCCCCGAGTTCTACGTCACGGCTCCACAACCGTGCCCGTATCTGCCCGGCAGGCTCGAGCGGAAGCTGTTCACGCACCTGACGCACGACAAGCCCGTGGCCCTGGTGGACAACCTGCTGAAGGGTGGTTTCAGGCGCAGCCAGAACATCGCCTACATGCCCTATTGCGAGGGCTGCCAGTCAAGCGAGTCGGTGCGCGTGGCCCTCGATGAGTTCAAGCTCAACCGCAGCTTCCGGCGTGTGCTGGACACCAACAGGGATCTGGCTGTCCGGCGCGTTCCCTCGCGTCCCACGGCCGAGCAGTATGCCCTGTTCAGGGACTACATCGATGCGCGCCATGCCGACGGCGGCATGGCCGACATGACGGTCCTCGACTACGCCATGATGGTCGAGGACAGTGTCGTGGAGACCTTCCTGACCGAGTACCGGGTGCGAAGCGATGCCGGCCTCGATGCAGCAACGGCTGGGCCGCTGACCGGGGTAGCGCTATGCGATCGCCTCTCCGATGGCGTTTCCATGGTCTACAGCTTCTACGACACGGAGGTGCCGCGCCGCAGCATCGGTACGCACATGATACTTGAGCACATCGAGTACACGCGCACGCTCGGACTGCCCTATCTCTACCTGGGCTACTGGATCGAGGGCTCCAGGAAAATGAGCTACAAGACGCGATTCCAGCCGCAGGAGCACCTGACCAGCAACGGATGGGTCAGAGCTTAGATTCTCGCCAGGATAGTATCTGGTGATCGGTATTCTTCCGGCTCCCTGGCTGGGACTTTTCGCTACTGATAGTCGGCAATAGTCATTCCAACGGGTACTGGCCGCAGACATATCGCGCGACGCATTGTTGAAGCGTTTCCCCGGTCAAGGCCCGCTGGGCCTCGCAGAAGCGCACGCAATCCTCGTAGGTGCGGCGGGGGCGCGGATACCTATCGCAGTTCTTCTCGAGAATGCACTGGCGAAGGGTCATGGACGCCGGCGCATTATCCCGACAGTCCTGCACGCATTCATAGAAGGTCCAGGTTTCGATGGAATCCGCTACGCTCTGGGCACAGAAAGTCAGGTAGCCGACGCCTAGTGCGCCAGCCACGAGAAGACCCCGCATGTCCCCGAGTTCCCCCTGGGTCTATTGCCCCCTTATTCGCAGAAGAGCTTAAACTCTGATCAGACCTGCCCCAATCGCTTTATCCAGGTGCGCGCCATTTCGAGGACATTGTGTGGCGCGGTTCCCCCATAGCTGATGCGGCTCTTGACGGAATTCTCGACGCCCAGCACGGAGTAGACGCTCTCGGTGACTCGCGGCTCGATCGCCTGCATAGCTTCCAGTGGCACATCCTCGAGCTCGACTCCGCGCGCCTCCGCCTCGGCGACGATGCGGCCGGTGACGTGATGGGCGTCGCGGAAGGGCAGGTTGAGAGTGCGGACAAGCCAGTCCGCGAGGTCGGTTGCCGTCGCGTATCCACGTCCCGCGGCACGGCGCATCGCCTCGGCATCAGGTTCCATATCTTCGATCATGCCAGCCATCGCGGCGATTGCGAGCGCGAAGCTGTCGAGCGCGTCGAACGTGACTTCCTTGTCCTCCTGCATGTCCTTGGAATAGGTCAGCGGCAGGCCCTTCATCACCATCAGCAGGCTCTGGAAGGCGGCTGCGATGCGCCCGACCTTGGCGCGGACCAGCTCCGCTGCATCCGGGTTGCGCTTCTGCGGCATGATGGAGGAGCCGGTGGTGAACCGGTCCGAAAGCCGGATGAACCCGAACTGCGGCGTCATCCAGATCACGATCTCCTCGGCAAGACGCGACAGATGCATCGCCGCGATGCTTGCTGCAGCCATTGTTTCCAGCGCGAAGTCGCGATCCGAGACGCCGTCGAGGGAGTTCGCTGTCGGCCTGTCGAAGCCGAGCGCCTGTGTCGTCATCTCCCGGTCGATCGGGAACGAGGTGCCCGCGAGTGCGGCCGAGCCGAGCGGGTTTTCGTTGAGCCGCGCACGCGCATCCCTGAGCCGGCCGCGATCCCGCGCCAGCATCTCGATGTAGGCGAGCAGGTGATGGCCGAACGTGACGGGTTGCGCAGGCTGCAGATGGGTGAAGCCCGGCATGATGGTTTCCGCGTTTGCCTCCGCTTTGCGCGCAAGAACCATCTGCAACCTGGCAAGCCCGGCATCTAGCCCGTCGATCCTGTCACGGACGTAGAGCCGGAAATCCAGCGCCACCTGGTCGTTGCGGGAGCGAGCGGTATGGAGCCGTCCGGCGGGGGCGCCGATGATCTCCCTGAGGCGCGCCTCGATGTTCATGTGCACGTCCTCGAGCGCGCGCGAAAACGTGAACCGCCCCGTCTCTATCTCGCCCATGATCTGGTCGAGACCGGCCTGGATGCTGGCCTCGTCCTCTTTCGAGATGATGCCCTTGGCGGCGAGCATTGCCGCATGCGCCTTTGAGCCACGGATATCCTGGGGGGCAAGAGCTTTGTCGAAGCCGATGGAGTCGTTAATCTCCTCCATGATCTCGGCCGGTGACATGGCGAACCGGCCTCCCCACATTTTGTTGGCCGGGCCGTTGGCCGAGTTGTCGTCCATGGATCGGGGCTCCCGGTTCAGGTTGCAACGCGTTCGCTATCGAGAAAGGGGCCGAGCACGCTATGTTGAACTCGACATCCGCCAGATCCGGGCTTGTTGTCCTCGCGGCCGCGCTGGTCGGATTCGGCGCGGTATACGTCACCCTGGGCCGGCATGACAACGTCGGGACGACGGAACCCGCGCCCCAAGCTCCCGCGACCACGGCAGCGAAGCTTCCGGCAGGCCCCGGCACCAATCAGCTGAGCAAGGGCCACATGGCCGCCTTCGTGTTCAAGAAGGCGCCGGAGCCGCTGCCCGAGTTCACCTTCTTCGATGGCACTGGCGCTGAGCGCAGCCTGAAGGATTGGCAGGGCAAAGTCGTTCTCCTGAACCTCTGGGCGACATGGTGCGCCCCCTGCCGCAAGGAGATGCCCGCGCTCGATCGCCTCCAGCAGGCGCTCGGGTCAGATAAATTTCAAGTGGTGGCGCTGAGCGTCGATAGGGGTGGCGCCGAAGCCTCGAAGAAGTTCCTGGATCAGATCGACGTCGGAGCCCTGGACCTTTTCGTCGACCCAACTTCCCGCGCGACCTCAGATCTCAAAGCCGTCGGCCTGCCGACGACCCTCCTCATCGACGCCCAAGGCCGCGAAATCGGCCGTCTCACCGGCCCCGCGGAATGGGACAGCGAGGATGCGAAGCGGCTGATCGAGGCGACGCTCGGTAGCTGACCGCTTCGCCTGCATCTCCGAATACCTCTCAATTTGTTTGCCTCGTCAATTTCGTAACTAGCGGCGCCAGCCCGGGCGTTTGCCCGGGCCGAAATGGCGGAATAGTCCTGTTTCGTCCTGCTCCAGCAAGGAATATGCCGCCTTGTCGGGCCCGTTGACACCATTGTTGGGGCATGACACAGTTTCGAGAAAAGAAATCGAGTATCGAAAATCGAAACTAAAAAAGGTCGTCCGAAGTCCTTTTTCGGGCATTCCGGGATGGTCGAGCTTACCCGCTGATGACGGGCGGGCGACGGGAGCTTATCGTGTTTCGTGCAGGGAGAGGGTTTGCTCATGCGACTGGTACATAAACTGGCATGTTTCGTTGCGGCGGGCGTGGTTATGACTGCGGCTGGTGTCGCTGCAAACGCGGCCGAGTTCAACTGGCGCATTCAGAGCAATCTCAACCCTGGAGAGCCGGGCTACGTCGCGGTCGAGGAGAAGTTCGCGAAGCTTGCGGAGGAGATGTCGGGTGGTCGTATCGCATTTCAGGTCTTCCCGGTAGGAGCTTTGTTCCCGGTCCAGGAAGGCCTCGAGGCCGTTGGCGCCGGCATTGTGGAGATGGGCGTTCTCACTGGCGGCTATTTCGCCGGTAAGATCGGACCTATGGCAAACCTCGAAAATGGTGTCCCCGGATCTCTGCGGACGCCAATCGAGCGCTACAACTTCTTCTACAAATATGGATTCCTGGATCTGGTCCGTGAAGCTTATGCCAAGCATGGTATTTTTTATCATGGGCCGCAGCTCTCCCCACCGTGGGACATAGTCTCCAAGAAGCCGATTACGTCAGCAGAAGACTTCAAAGGCCTGAAAATCCGCTCGTTCGGGCTGGAAGCAAAGTGGTACGAGAAGATGGGCGCGACGCCGGTCTTCATGGGAGGCGGTGACATCTATACCGGCCTGGCCACTGGTACGATCGACGCGGCTCGCTGGGCCAGCCCTGCAGGCAACAAGAACAACTCTTACCACGAGGTCGCGAAGTACTACGTGCAGCCGTCGCCGATGCCGGTTCCGAACAATTTCTTCGCGGTCAACACGGCTGCCTGGAATCAGCTGCCGGATGATCTCAAGGCTATCCTGAACGAGGCCGCTGTTGCATCCTCTTTCGACTACATCGCGCGCAGCGCAATGACCGATGCCAAGGCGATGCGGGATATGC
>JAEVZQ010000011.1 GCA_023392135.1 Pseudomonadota bacterium
CCTGCATGCTGTAGGCCATCCACGCGCTGGCAGGCTCTCCGTCGCGGCCGGACCGACCGGTTTCCTGATAGTAGGCCTCGATCGTCTTCGGCAGGTTGAGATGGGCTACGAAGCGCACGTCCGGCTTGTCGATGCCCATGCCGAAGGCAATGGTCGCGACGACGATCAGGCCATCTTCCGCCAGGAAGCGCTCCTGTGCCTCGCGCCGGACATCCGCCGGCAGTCCGGCATGGTAGGGGAGCGCGGTGCGCCCCTGCGCCGTCAGCCACGCAGCGGTTTCTTCAGCACTCCTGCGGCTCAGGCAGTAGACGATGCCTGCGTCCGTCGGGTGCTCGGTGAGAATGAAGCGCCACAAGCGCTCGCGGGCCGTCTTGCCGTCGAGCTGGGCGATTCGATAGTGGATATTCGGCCGGTCGAAGCTGGCAATGAACTGGCGCGCATTTTCCAGGCTCAGCTCGGAAACGATCTCCGCGCGGGTGCGCTCGTCGGCGGTTGCCGTCAGGGCGATTCGCGGGACTCGGGGAAAGCGTTCCGCGAGCACTCGGAGCTGCCGGTACTCGGGGCGGAAATCGTGGCCCCATTGGGAGACGCAGTGCGCCTCGTCGATGGCGAACAACGCGATGCGGCTGCGCGCGACGAGATTGAGCGTCCGCTCCTGCAGCAGTCGTTCGGGGGCGATGTAGAGGAGGTCCAGCTTGCCCATGGCGAGCTGTGATTCGATCTCATCCTGCTCCTCGCGCCGGAGCGTCGAGTTGAGATAGGCAGCGCGCACGCCGACCTGCTTCAGGGCATCCACCTGGTCCTGCATCAGCGCGATGAGCGGAGAGATGACGAGGCCCGTACCTTCACGAACGAGCGCCGGGATCTGATAACAGAGCGACTTGCCGCCACCCGTCGGCATCAGCACGAAGGCGTCACCTCCCTCGATCAGCGTCGCGATGATTCCCGCCTGATGTGAGCGGAAGTGCTTGTAGCCGAAAATCTTCTCGAGAATCGCCAAAGCTGCGGCCATGCCATCGGGCCGCTCGTTGAACAGGTCCCGGCCGTGCATCGTCCTCACGATCGCCGGCCCGGCCTGTTGCTTGCCGGGCGCGATGCCGGAATGATCCGGGCAGCCGCGCTCTCCCAGGCTTGGCGCACCTCGGAACGTGTCGTAGTGCTTGCTGCCAACGGGTTCCGTCCCCCTCGGAAGGTCGCATTCAGCACCGGTTCATGCCATCACGGCTAGTGTGCAAGTAAGACATTCCGGACTGGACTTGCCTATCAGGGGGCGACCCGGGTCGCAAGTTCAGGGCGCGAGGAAGGCGGACATGTTGATACTTCGGATGAGTGCCGTTCTTTTTGGAGCAGCGATGCTCGGAACGCTGTGGATTGCGCCGAACGCGTCAGCCCAGGCGAACTGCGATTGGTACGCGAAGACGGCGCTGAAGCAGCAGCAGGAGAACGAGCAGCAGAAGTGTGGCTTTCAAGGCCCGGAGTGGAGCATCGATCTCAGCGCGCACCTGAACTGGTGCCGCGGCGTTGCTCCGGACGTGTGGAAAAAGCAGGCGCAACTGCGCAATCAGCAGCTCGAGGCCTGCGCGAAGAAGTGAGCTGCGTTGGGAGTGGAGGAGGGCGGCCCAGTCCGCCCTGCAGCTCACGAGGGGCCGCATCCTACGGGGTGCGGCCTTTCTCGTATGACGCCTATCGACCCACAGCGGCCCGGCGCAGACGGTCGTTGATGGCTTCGCCGAGGCCGGTTTCGGGGATCGGCATGACGGCGATGGTCTCTGCGCCGGTGGCATCGAGGCGGCGGAGGGTGACGAACAGGTTAGCCGCGGCCTCGATCAGATCGCCTTTGGGGCTCAGGTTCTCAGACCGGCCTTCCGAGCCCGCCAGTGGCTCGCCGAACGCGAGCAGGACCTCTCCTGGCCGTAGCTCCTGTGCATTTAGTCTTACACGCGCGTGCGGAGCATAGTGGCTGGCAAGCTGGCCCGGCGAGCGGGGGCCGGACACGTCTCCTGAGTCTGCTGTCCCGCCCGCTCGTGTTATCGGCTCACCGAGCACCGATTCGATTGCCTCGCGCGTCACGGCGCCTGGCCGCAGCAGGGCAATCTGATCGCCGGTCGCATCGACCACCGTCGATTCGAGGCCGTGCTCGGTAGGGCCGCCGTCGAGAACCATGGAGACCTTGTCCCCGAGATCGGCGTCCACATGCTCCGCCGTCGTCGGACTGACGTGGCCTGAAATATTGGCCGAGGGTGCGGCGACCGGCACGCCTGCCGCCGCGAGCAGGGCGTGCGCGATCGGATGGGAGGGGACCCGGACGCCGACGGTGTCGAGACCGGCGCTGACCAGATCGGAGATGCCGGATGCCTCTCGCCTCGGAAGAACGAGCGTCAGCGGCCCCGGCCAGAACGCTTCCGCGAGCCGTTGTGCCTTTTCGGTCAAGATGGCCAATCGTTCTGCAGCGGTGCGATCAGCGACATGCACGATCAAAGGGTTGAACCGGGGCCGGCCCTTGGCTTCGAAAATCCGCGCGACCGCGCGTCCATTGGTGGCGTCCGCACCGAGGCCGTACACCGTCTCCGTTGGGAATGCGACCAGGCGACCCTTTCGGAGCTCCGCGGCGGCACGCTGGATTGCGTCATCTGTGGCCGTGACGATCGGCATATCGGGGATGCTGCTCCATTATGCTTTCCGGTCTGGTCCCCAGCCCCTAAACTCCCGGGAAAAGACCAGTGCCGTTGAAGGAAGACGAGATGACCTACAGGGCTCCCGTAGACGACATTCTGCTTGCGCTCAAGACGGCCGCAGTGCTGCCGGACCTGATCGAGCGCGGCATCGCCGAAGGTCTCGACCAGGAAACCGTGCGTGCCATCGTCGAGGAAGCCGGCAAGCTCGGCAGCGAGGTGCTGGACCCGCTCAATGTGATCGGCGACCGCACGGGATCGAAGCTGGTCGACGGGAAGGTCGAGACACCGCCGGGCTGGAAGGAAGCCTACGAGGCTTTCGCGGCGGGTGGCTGGAGCGCGCTGCCGTGCCCGCCCGAATACGGCGGACAGGGTTTGCCGCAGGTCATTTCAACGGTGGCGTGCGAGATCTGGAACTCGGCCAATCTGTCCTTCGGGCTCTGTCCGCTGCTGACGCAGGGTGCGATCCACGCACTCCACGCGCACGGCTCCGAGGACTTGAAGCGCGCCTATCTGCCGAAAATGATCTCGGGCGAGTGGTCTGGTACCATGAACCTGACCGAGCCGCACGCCGGCACGGACCTGGGTGCTCTGACGACCAGGGCCGAGACGCAGCCCGATGGCACCTACCGTATCACCGGCACCAAGATCTTCATCACCTACGGCGATCATGAGTTGACCGAGAACATCATCCATCTGGTGCTCGCGCGGCTGCCCGATGCGCCGCCAGGGACGAGAGGCATATCGCTGTTTCTCGTGCCGAAGCGGCTGGTGAATCCGGATGGCTCGTTGGGTGAGCGCAACGACGTCGTCTGCGCCAGCCTGGAGCACAAGCTCGGTATTCATGCGAGCCCGACCTGCGTGTTGAAGTATGGCGAGAACGGCGGGGCTGTCGGCTATCTGGTCGGCGATGAGAATCGCGGCCTCGCCACGATGTTCCTCATGATGAACCAGGCACGGCTGGCGGTCGGTGTCCAGGGCGTCGCCATGGCAGAGCGTGCGACGCAGAAGGCGGCAGCCTATGCCGCCGAGCGCCGGCAGGGCCGCAGCGTGCGCGGTGGCGGCAACGGTATGGTGCCCATCTTCGGGCATCCCGACATCCGTCGCACGCTTCTGACCATGCGGGCGATGACCCAGGCAGCGCGCGCCATCTGCCTCGCCACCGCGCGCGAGATCGATATTTCCCTCCGTGCGAGCACTGACGAGGAGCGGGAAGCGGCAGCCGCGCGTGCGGCGCTGCTGACGCCTGTCGCGAAGGCGTTCTCGACCGATATCGGGTGCGAGGTGGCCTCCATGGGTGTCCAGGTCCATGGCGGCATGGGCTTCATCGAGGAGACGGGCGCGGCGCAGTACTACCGGGACGCCCGCATCCTGCCGATCTACGAAGGCACCAATGGCATCCAGGCTATCGACCTCGTTACGCGAAAGCTGCCACTCGAAAACGGAGCGGTGGTCGAGGCCTACATCCGTGAGTTGGCGGCGACGGTTGAGGACGTGCGCACTTCCAACCAGCCGGCCTTCGGCCGCATGGGTGATCGCCTCGCAGATGCCGTATCGGCGTTATCGGACGCCAGCCGCTGGATGGGAGAAGCGTTGCGGAGCAATCCGGAGGCGGCGCTGGCTGGCGCGACGCCGTATCTGAGGATCTTCGGGCTCGCAGCGGGCGGGATCTATCTGGCCCGGGCAGCGCTTACCTCGATGCGCAACGGCTCAGCGACGACAGGCGCGATGCCGCTGGCTCTGGCGCGGTTCTTCGCTGAAAACATCGCGACGGCGGCGCCAGGTCTGGCCCGGACCGTAACGGAGGGCGCGGATGCCCTCCTCGGCGTGGATCCAACGCAGCTTTCGGCGTGAGGAAAGGGCATGAGCACCGGCATCGAAGTTTCGGTCGACGACGGCCTGCAGACGATCCGTTTTGCGCGACCTGAAAAGAAGAACGCGCTCACTCCGTCCATGTACACTGCAATCACGGAGGCGCTGGTGCGCGGGGATGCATCGCCGGACGTGGTCGCGCATCTCTTCATCGGTTCCGGCGGCATCTTCTGCGCGGGTAACGACATCAACGATTTTGTCGAGCGGGCCCGGACCGGAGCGAGGCTCGACGGTCCGGTTCAGGAGTTCCTCCGCACCTTGCTAGTCGTGCAGAAGCCGATGATCGCGGCTGTCGATGGTCTGGGCGTAGGAATTGGCACGACCCTGCTGTTCCACTGCGATCTGGTCTACGCAACACGGGATTCCGGGTTCATTGCACCGTTCGTGGACCTCGGGGCGGTGCCGGAAGCCGGCTCGAGCCTGCTTGCACCGCAGCGGATGGGCTACGCGAGGGCGTTTGAGCTGCTGGTGCTGGGTGAG
>JAEVZQ010000036.1 GCA_023392135.1 Pseudomonadota bacterium
CTGTAGGGAAGCCCGATCTCCTCGACGGTCCACAGCACCTTGCGGACGTTGATGGAGTTTGCCCGCCCGTAAATCTTCAGCATGACTTTTCTCCTCGACCGAGAATTCAGGCTCAGGGTAGCAGGACGGTGGAGCCGGTCGTCTTGCGCGACTGCAGATCACGATGCGCCTGGGCGGCATCCTTCAGCGGATACGTCTGATTGACGTTGATCTTTACGATCCCGCGCTTCACCACGTCGAAAAGATCGTTGGCGGTCGCCACCAGATCCTCGCGCGTGGCCGTGTAAGTCGCGAGTGTGGGCCGCGTCGCGTAGAGTGAGCCCTTGCCCGAAAGCGTGAGAATGTCGAACGGCGGAACGGGGCCCGACGCGTTACCGAAGCTGACCCACAGGCCCCTCGGCTTCAGGCAGTCCAGCGAACCCGGGTAGGTGTCCTTGCCGACGGAGTCATAGGCTACGTCGACGCCCTTGCCGCCGGTGAGCTCCTTGGTCCGCGCGACGAAGTCCTCAGTCCGGTAGTTGATGACGTGTGTGGCGCCGTGATCCAGAGCGAGCTGGCATTTCTCAGGCGACCCGGCGGTGCCGATGATGGTGGCGCCGAGGTGCTTTGCCCACTGACAGGCGATGAGACCGATGCCGCCGGCAGCGGCGTGCAGCAACATGGTCGTCTGCGGGCCGACCTTGAAGGTTTCCTTGAGCAGATAACGGACGGTCATGCCCTGGAGCATCATTGCGGCCGCCGTCTGATCATCGATGCCGTCCGGGATCTTGACGACGCGATCGGCAGGGATGAGCCGCTCCTCCGTGTAGGCGCCCATCGGGCTCGCATACGCCACCCGGTCGCCGACCTTGATGTCGGTTACGCCGGGGCCGACGGCGGTCACTTCGCCGGCACCTTCCGTTCCGATCACGCAGGGCAGACTGATTTTGTAAAGGCCTGAGCGATGATAGGTGTCGATGTAATTGAGCCCGATGGCGCTGTGCTTCAGGCGCACCTGGCCCTCGCCGGGCTCGCCGACGTCGATCTCCTCCCAGGTCATGACCTCGGGGCCGCCAAACTGGTGAATCCGGATTGCGTGCACCATGAGCAGGTCTCCTCTTGAAAATTAAGCGCCGTGAACTGCGCGTTCGGATATCTTGCGCCGGGCCGGCGATACTGTATCGATTGCGTTGAGACCACGCCACACCGCCGCCATCCCTGCCTTCTATGGGCTTGGCGGGATCTTCACAAGGGGCGAACGATGATCCGCATGCGAGCCGCGCGGCGGGCGACATCCAGGCTGACTTGCGCTTTCATGGGACTGGCGGCTGCCGCGTGCAGCGCCGGATTCAATTCCCCATCTCAGGTCGGCATGGGCTGTGTCGACGACTCCAGTCATTGCATCGAGCAGCGCCGTGTTGCCCTCAATTCGATCATGTCGGACAGGAGCCGGGCCTGGGTGCGCGAGCCCGCGACCTCGGAAGCTTATGCATCGGGCGTGCGGCTGTTTGCGTTCAAAACGCGCAAGACGGAGCTCTCGTGCGATGAGCTGGCCGTTGGCCGCCGTGAAGCAGAAAACGCACCTGCGGTTCTCCGCGGGCCTCAGGCGTCGCACCTGACGCCGGCGCAGGTGTCCCGTGGCGTGATGCTCGGCGCCGAGGTCTCGCGAGAGCTTGCGGCCGAGATGAAGCGGCGCTGCAAAGCGTAGCGCTGAAACCCCATACGTATGATGTGCTCACGATGACAGCTCCGATCCGCAGACCCAGCGCAAAGCAGGACTGGGTGGCGCTTGCCACGCGCGCCTTTCGTTCTGGCGATCTCAAGGGTGCGAGAGCTGCCTATATCGAGGCACTGCGCCAGGACCGGCGCAATCCGCAGCTGCACTTCGAGCAGGCGGCCGTGCTGGCCGCGCTGGGCGAGATCGAGGAGTCGGTCGTTCACCTGACCCAGACACTGCGGTTCAAGCCGCAGCATGAGGAAGCTGCGAAACGTCTGTCGCGCCTGCTGGCCCGGTTTGCGATCAGCGATGCCGGACGTCTCGAGCCGTTCGGACTGAAAGCCGCGCTCGGGATCAACGGTGTCGACACACAGCCGATTGCCGAAGCTGCCCTCAAATATCTCGTCGCGGTGACGCCGGAGCTGGCCAGGGCATTGGAAGCTGTTCGGGAGGGTCATGCGGACGAAGCAGCGCGGAAGATGATCCTCAACCGGACTGCGGACGTGCTGAGGTCCGATGTGCTGATATCGGCGCTGCAGGCCGGCGTCGTCATGGATGTTGGTCTCGAGCGGCTTCTGACGGCACTGCGGCGGGTTCTGCTGCTCGAAGCTCCGGCGGAGCGTTTCGAGGATCGCACGCTCTACGGCCTCGCTCTGGGCCTGCTCGCGCAGGCCTGGAACAACGATCACGTGTGGGCGGACTCTCAGGCCGAGACCGAAGCGCTCACCCGCACCGAAATCGATCGTGCGTCCCTGCTGAAGGGCGATCTGGAGATGGCGCGGCGGCTGCTGCTGGTTGCGCTGTATCGTCCGATCGAAACAGTTTTGCCTTCAGACAGCGCGGAGGCCTATCGGGAACTGAAGCCCAAGCCGCTGCGGGAGGCGGTGCAGAGATACCTGGAGCGCCGTAGGGAGGAAAAGCTCGCCGCAGAGCGCATTCCCAGGCTCGCGCCTCTGGCAGACAGCACGTCAAAGCGCGTCGCGCAGCAGTACGAGGCAAGCCCCTACCCGCGCTGGCAGAGCCTTCACGTCTCGCAGCCCGGAGCCATGAAGGCGACGCTGTCCCGCTACTTCGAGCCGCAGCGCCTCGCGTTCATGGACAACGACTTCGACGTTCTGATCGCGGGAGCAGGAACAGGGAAGCAGGCCCTTCAATCCGCATTTGCCTACGGCCCCAAGGCGCGGCTGCTTGCAACAGACCTTTCGGCTGCGAGTCTCGGCTATGCGCTATGTGCAGCCGAAAGCTACAGGGTGGGCAACATCGAGTTTATGGTCGCCGATATTCTCGATCTCGACCGTCTCGACCGTCAGTTCGACATTATCGAGTGTATCGGCGTCCTGCACCATATGGCCGACCCTTGGGCCGGCTGGCGGAAGCTCGTCTCGCGGCTCAAGCCCGGCGGGCTGATGTACGTCGGGCTCTATAGCGCGACCGCGCGCGCGAACATCAGCACCTTGCGCGAGCAGCCCGATTATCCGGGGCCCGACTGCGATGATGCGACCGCGCGGGCATGGCGGGCGCAGCTTCTCGACCGTCCTGCGGGCTCGCCTGGAGCCGAACTCGCCCTATCGCGGGACTTCTACACCCTGCACGAGTTCCGCGATCTGGCGCTTCACGCCTCCGAGCAGCACGTCACGCTCGAAGAGATCGGGCGCTTCCTGGATGAAACCGGGCTCGTGTTCCGTGGCTTTACGCTCGATCCGCTCGTGCTGGCGACCTTCGCCAGAAAGTTTCCCGAAAGCACGTGGCCGGGATCACTGGCGGAGTGGGAGGCATTCGAGCACGATCAGCCCCAGGTTTTCGAGGCCATGTATCGCTTCTGGTGCGAGCGCTCGCCGCCGGGCTGATTGACCTGCGCTCAGAAAGTGCACTTGCGTCGGGCGCAAAAGGAACCTAGCTCACGCAAGTGCAATGGGTGGGGGCAAGGCACCAGACATGGATCTCACGCAGTATGTTGAGCCGACGGTCGCGTTCATTCGCGCAAACCACGTCTGGGCCGTTCCGATCGTCTTCGCCCTGGCTTTCGGCGAAAGCATCGCGTTCCTGTCTCTCGTACTCCCCTCGACGGTTTTTCTGGTTGCCATCGGGGGTCTCCTCGGCGCCAGCGGCATCGAGTTCTGGCCGGTCTGGCTTGCTGCCGGGGTCGGCGGCTCACTTGGTTACGCGATCTCCTACTGGATCGGGCTCTACTTCAAGGACTCCATTCACAAGATCTGGCCCTTCACCCGATATCCGCAGATGATCCCGAAGGGGCAGCGCTTCTTCGACAGGTATGGTGCTTTCGGGGTGTTTCTCGGGCACTTCTTCGGCCCGATCCGTGCCGTCATCCCGGTGGTGGCCGGCATGTACGCCATGCGCCAGCTGCCGTTTCAGATCGCGAACGTCTGCTCCGCGTTCCTGTGGGCCACCGGAGTTCTGGCGCCCAGCACCTTTGGTGCGAAATGGTTGATGGGGGCCTGATTCGGATTGCATTCAGGTTGGAGTGAATACGGTGCGCTGGTGTGATGATCGAGAAATGAGCCGCACTCTACGGAGGGGGTGCGAGCAATATCTCGATCTGAATCGCACTAGCAAGTCTATGAATCTAGTGTACTTTTGATTGCGACGCTCGGTCACGAACCCGCCGCGAACTCAAGCGACTTCGGAATGAGGACACTGGCAATCGAGGAACTGACAGGCTCCGTCCAGTCGTTTGAATTATCAACGCATCGTCAACGGTCGGTACTCCCAAAGTGATGAGTTTGTTTTCAGCTGGCGGCTGGACCGAGTATCTGCTCGCTTTCGCAGGCGAGAACGCGCGATTCATTGCATTCTTGGTGTTCGGGCTGGGGTTCGCCGAGAGCATCGCGCTGATCTCGCTGTTCGTCCCCTCATCGGTCCTATTCCTCGGCATCGGCGCCATTCAAAGTGCGGCCGGTGGCGAGTTCTGGCCCATTTGGGTCGCCGGAGCGACCGGGGCCTGGGCCGGAGACTGCGTTTCGTATGCTCTGGGGCGCTACTTCAAGGAAGATGCCGGCAAGGTCTGGCCCATGCGCAAGTTTCCTGAATTCATCCCAAAAGGTCAGATGTTCTGCGAGCGGTGGGGTATCCTCGGGATCGTGGCGGGCAAGTTCATCGGGGGATTGCGGCCGTTCGTTCCCGTCGTCGCGGGCATGCTGAGCATGCCGTGGATGCTGTTCCTGCCCTCCAGTGGGGTGTCGTGCCTCATCTGGGCGGGCGCCTTCCTGGCCCCCGGGTATGGCATTAATTTTATGATCAACTAAGGTGAAACGCTTGGGGCGTTGTTGCCCGGACCTTGTGCAGAACCCGTGCAGGCCGAACTCTAAGGAGGGCAGGGCTGCGGGTCAGGATGCATTCGTGGAGGGATGGCCATGTCCGCAAGATCACTCAGAAACATCGAGACGCGTAAGAAGCAGGCCAGGCGCAGGATTGCCCGGCCGAAGGTGACGCGAATTCAGGGCAATACCGCAGGCGTCCGCAAACGCCTCAAGAAGGCCGCCGGAAAGGCCCGGAGCGCTACGCCCGCAGCCTGAAATACGCGCCAGATCCGCTGAGGAGGTCAGGCATCGCCGGCCTCTCAGCGGCTGGCGACGGCTGCTGCGGCCGACGCCATCACGGCTCCCGTGAAGCGGTTCAGCCGCCGCATGGCCCGCGTGCTGGCGATCAGCTTGCGCGTGCGGACCGCGAGCAGAACGTAGCAGCTGAACACGACGGCCAGCACGGCGAGAGTCACCACCGACAGCTCGAGCCAGCCCAGCCAGCTTACCCGTGCCATCTCGATGATGGTCGGCAGCAGAGCCAAATAGAAAATCATCACCTTCGGATTGCCCATCGTCACCGTCAAGCCTCCGAGGAACAGGCGCAGCGGCTTTGCGTCGGATCGATCGACAGTCACTTCCAGCGCGTTGGCCGGGCCCGTCCAGAGCTTCCAGGCGAGATAAAGCAAGTAGGCCGCGCCGACGTACTTGATGACGAGAAAGACGCCGCCGAAGGTCTGCGCAATCGCCGCCAGTCCGAGAACGGCGCACGAGAGCCAGATCACGTCGCCGATGGCCATGCCGGCGGTGAAAGCAAAGGCGCCCTGCATGCCCCGCCCCAGGACGCGGGCGACGATAGCCGCAACGCCAGGACCAGGGGAGGCAGCAGCGACGAGCAGTGCCCCGGCGAATATTGTGAGCGAGCTGAGATCCATGAGAAGTTCAGCGTGAGCAATGAAGTACCCGCTCCATTACCAGTTTCGGCGGGGTCTGGGAATACAGCACCAGTCTGGCGCATTGCCTCGGTATGAGGGGCGCCAGTGCACCACGACCTCCCGTGCGTCACCGCAAGGGGTTTTCAATCCGGCCGCAAAAGCTTAGATGCCTCGGTGCCGAGGCCGGGGCTCTCCCGGCTGGCTTTCCCGGACAGGATCGGACTTCATGGGCTTCAAATGCGGCATCGTGGGCCTGCCGAACGTCGGCAAGTCTACACTCTTCAACGCGCTGACGCAGACGGCGGCTGCCGAGGCCGCCAACTACCCGTTCTGCACGATCGAGCCGAACGTGGGCGAGGTTGGCGTGCCTGATCCGCGGTTAGACACGCTGGCGAAGAT
>JAEVZQ010000047.1 GCA_023392135.1 Pseudomonadota bacterium
TTGGACGGGCCGACGTAGTTGCCGGTCGCGAACTGGACATCCTTCGGAACATCGATGACGACCGGTCCAGGCCGGCCGGTTCTTGCGACGTAGAACGCCTCGTGCATGATACGGCCGAGGTCGTTGACGTCCTTTACCAGCCAGTTGTGCTTGCTGCAGGACCGGGTGATGCCAACCGTGTCGCACTCCTGAAAGGCGTCGGAGCCGATGAGGTGCGTAGGCACCTGACCCGTGATGCAGACCACGGGGATGGAATCCATCAGCGCATCGGTGAGCCCAGTGACGGCGTTGGTCGCGCCGGGGCCTGAGGTGACCAGAACAACGCCAACCCGCCCCGTCGAGCGAGCGTAGCCCTCCGCTGCGTGCACCGCACCGCCTTCCTGGCGAACGAGCACATGCTTCACCTTATCCTGCTGGAAGAGCTCGTCGTAGATCGGAAGTACGGCGCCGCCGGGATAACCGAAGACGAAATCAACTCCCTGGTCCTGAAGCGCCGTGATGACCATTTCGGCGCCCGTCATCGGGCGTGCCATACCTCAATCTCCGCAGTGCTGATTGGTTGTTGTGAAACAGGCGGCAGCCGGAAGGATCTCCCCCATGTGCCGGCGCGCTGAACCTACCGACCGCTTAGCCGGCGGTCAATCGTCAGATCTTTATTAATCCGTCTAATTTCGATGTTATTTTTTCCATTTGTTGCGTATCGAGCCTCAGCCACGACTGCATATTACGTTTTATCCAAGTCAACTGCCGCTTGACATAGTGCCGCGTATCCTGCTTGGCGCGCGCGGCGGCGGTCTCCAGATCGATGTCACCGGCCAGGGCCGCCAGCAGGTGGGGCACCCCATGCGCGGTCATGACTGGCAGCTCCGGGTCGAGTTGTTGTTCCCTCAAGCTTGCAACCTCGTCGAGCGCACCTTGGCGCAGCATCAGATCGAACCGCTCCTCACACCGGCGGTAGAGTCCGGCACGGTCCGGCTGCAACACGAGGCGGACAGTCTCCTCCTCGCTGAGGACGCCCTCGCCGGGCAGGCTCTGCCATTCGACCAATGACCGGCCGGTCGAGTCCAGCACTTCCAGGGCGCGCACGATCCGCTGCGGATCGCTCGGCCGCAAACGGGCGGCCATCTCCGGGTCGCGCTCGCCGAGCAGCTGATGCAGCGCCGTAGCTCCGATCCGCTGGGCCTGCCCACGCCAGTAAGACCGGATTTCGGCTGCCACGGGCGGGATCGGAGAGAGGCCCTCGATCAACGCCTTGAAGTAGAGCCCCGTCCCGCCGACGAAGATCGGCAAACGCCCCTGCGCCTCCACCCGCGCAATTGCCCGCGCCGCGTCTTCCACATAACGGCCCGCCGAATAGGCTTCCCGCGCCGGCACGAAGCCGTAAAGCGCGTGTGGTACGCGCGCCTCCTCCTCCGGCGTCGGCCGGGCGGTGAGCACCCGCAGCTCCTGATAGACCTGCATGCTATCGGCGTTGATGACGGTGCCGCCGTAGCGTTCCGCAAGGGCGAGCGCCAACGCCGACTTGCCGCTGGCCGTCGGCCCGGCAATAAGGATGGCGCGGCAAGACTTGAGAGAATTCATCCACTTCGTCTCGGTATCCGGGCTCTGCACACCCGGCAGCAGGACAAACCATAAAATGACCGAACGCTATGCGCTCGTCCTCACCAGCTCTCCGGGAGCACCTGCCCTCAGCCAGGATGCCGTCGACCGGGCGCTTTCAGCTTTCCCTGACAGCCTCCGCCCGGCTCCCAGCTGGCTGGCCGAAGACGAGGCATGGCAGGCGATTTTTGCAACCCGAGATCCCGGCGAACCGGATCGGGTCCGCTCGGCAGTTGCTGCCGCTCTCACCGATTTCCCGATCGACGTCAACGTCGTCACGAATGATGCCGCGAGGCGCAAGAAGCTGCTCGTCGCAGACATGGAATCCACGATCATCGCGCAGGAGTGCCTCGACGAGCTCGCCGATCGTATGGGCCTTCGCGACCGCATCGCCGACATCACGGCCCGGGCCATGCGCGGCGAGATCGCATTCGAGTCGGCGCTTGCAGAGCGCGTAGCGATGCTCAGGGGCCTGGACGCCAATGCCCTGGAGCAGCTTTATGCCGAGCGGGTCACGCTTACTCCGGGCGCGCGCGAGCTCGTAACCACGATGCGGAAGAACGGAGCCTACTGCGCCCTCGTCTCGGGCGGTTTCACGTTCTTTACGGAGCGGATCGCAAAGCGGCTCGGCTTCGATACCCATCAGGCGAACCGGCTCGACATCGTCGACGGCAAGCTCGCGGGCAGCGTCGCGCCTCCCATTCTCGGCCGCGAGGCCAAGCTCGCCGCGCTCGAGGGGCTGAGCGGAGAGCTCGGCCTGAAGCCTCAGGAGACACTGGCTGTCGGGGACGGCGCCAACGATCTCGACATGATCCGGGCGGCGGGGCTCGGCGTCGCTTTCCGGGCCAAGCCGATCGTCGCCGCCGAAGCGAAAGCCGCAATCCGCCACGGCGACCTGACCGGGCTGCTTTATCTGCAGGGCTACCGCAAGACCGAATTCGTAACCCCATTGGAGGGATGAGGTCGATCGCTGCAAATACCGCACGGGGGGACTCACAACTGGCTCGAACCGCCGTAGCGCAGCCGTGAAATTGCGGCGCTGACCGATTTACGCCGTGCTCTCAGCCACGCCGCAGTTTCAGCGCGCCACACGTCCGTTTGCGCCCATAGCGCTGCAATCAGCCGGTTTACGCGACGCCTCATGATGCGCCCCATGCGCCAGAGCCATGTCGCCCGAATGTGGGCGAACATTTCTTCCCGCCAGGGTACGATCGCGTTGTAGAGAGCTGCGACCCAGCCGATGCGCAGGATGGCGGGCTTGGTGAGCACGAAAAGACGACCGACGAACGCCGTTCCGACGACCTTGGCGGCGCCGAGCACCACGGCGGCGGCTGCGAAGTCACCGCGCGCCAGGAAATACACCGCAAGCAGCTTCACCGGCAGGATGGCGAGCGAAGGAAGTCCCAGCACGATCAGTGCCGGGTACGGAGGCAGCCCTCCAATCCAGTGCTCGAAGCGTGCCCAGATTCTGAGGTGGCGCAGGCGCCCGACCAGCGCCACCAACGGCTGCCAGCCCCACTCCTCGAAGAGCACGAGAAGAGCCAGGAGCACGTTGAGCCCAAACAACGCGCCGCGGCCGATCAGCCTCAGTCCGCCGAGCCCCACCCGCAACATGGCCCGCAGCGGGCTCGATGGCCCTCGCGTCCTCGGCTGTTCTCCGTTCAGGGCCACGACTTCACCTTTCGCCGCAGCGGTTCCAGCTCCCTGTCAGGTCACCGGCGCAACCTTATCTGACGGCCGCAGCGCACCGGCGTTCTCCGCCTCCTCGAGCGTGCGGGCCAGCTCCTCGCGCGCCTTTTCCGCCCTGAGCTGACGATTCCAGAGGCTGGCGTAAAGTCCATCCTTGGCCATCAGTTGCGCGTGCGTGCCCTGCTCGACCAGCCGCCCCTTCTCCAGAACGAGGATGTTGTCTGCATGCACGATGGTCGACAGCCGGTGTGCAATCACCAGCGTCGTCCTGTCCCGCGAAACGCGGTCGAGCGCATCCTGGATCTCCTTCTCGGTGTGGCTGTCGAGCGCGCTCGTCGCCTCATCGAGCATCAGGATCGGCGGCTGCTTGAGGATCGTGCGGGCGATCGCAACCCGCTGCTTCTCGCCGCCGGACAGCTTCAGGCCGCGCTCGCCGACCATCGTCTTGTACCCCTGCGGAAGCTGTCGGATGAACCCGTCGATCTGGGCGAGCCTTGCTGCCTCGAAGACCTCCTCGTCGGTGGCCTCCGGGCGGCCGTACTTGATGTTGTAGAAGATCGTATCGTTGAACAGCACCGTATCCTGCGGCACCACACCGATCGCCGCGCGCAGGCTCTTCTGCGTCACGTCGCGGATGTCCTGGCCGTCGATCGTCACTCGTCCGGCCGCGATGTCATAGAACCGGAACAGGATGCGGCTGATGGTGGATTTGCCAGCACCCGACGGGCCCACGATCGCAACCATGCGCCCCGCAGGCACCTCGAACGAGATGTCCTTCAGGATCGGCCGATCGGGGTCGTAGTTGAACGAGACGTTCTCGAAGCGGATCGTGCCGTGCTCGACCTGCAGCGGCTTGGCACCGGGCCTGTCGACGACTTCAGGATTCTCGTCGAGCAGCGAGAACATGTTCTCCAAATCGACGAGGCCCTGCTTGATCTCGCGGTAGACCATGCCCATGAAGTTCAGCGGCATGTAGAGCTGGATCAGGATGGAGTTGACCAGCACGAAATCGCCGATGGTGTTCTCGCCGGCCATGATGCCGTGTGCAGCGAGCAGCATCGCTGCGGTCATTCCCACCGTGAAGATCAGCGACTGACCCGAGTTGAGTACGCCGAGCGAGTAGTAGGTCCGTACGGCGGCATCCTCGTAGCGCGCCATCGAGGCATCGAAGCGCCGCGTCTCCAGCTCCTCGTTGCCGAAGTACTTGACTGTCTCGAAGTTGAGCAGGCTGTCGATGGCCTTTGTATTGGCCTCGGTATCGCTGTCGTTCATCTCGCGGCGGATCGAGATCCGCCATTCGCTGGCCGCGAAGGTGAACCACATGTAGGCGGCGACCGTCGCCAGCACGATCGCAACGTAGATCCAGTCGAAGTAGTAGAGCAGGATCCCGCAGATCAGCAGCAGCTCGAGCGCCGTCGGCACCACGTTGAGGATGCCCATGCGGATGATGAGCTCGATGGCGCGCGTCGCCCGCTCGATGACACGGCTCAAGCCGCCCGTACGCCGCTCCAGATGAAAGCGCAGCGACAGGCGGTGCAGGTGCTGGAAGGTGCGATTGTTGAGCTCGCGGACGGCATGCTGCCCGACCTTGGTGAAGAACACGTCTCGAACCTGGTTCAGCACCAGCATCAGGACGCGACCCGTGCCATAGGCGACAATCAGCGCCCCGACTCCCAGCCCGAGGCCTTGTCCCAGGCTCAGCCCCGCCTCGCCTCCGCCAATCGAGGCGAGCAGGTCGGTGGCCTTTTTGAAGAAAACGGGAACGGCGACCGTGACGAGCTTGGCGACGACCAGCACCGCGAAAGCCAGCACGACCCTGAGTCTCAGGTCCGGCCGCCCCTTGGGCCAGACGAACGGCAGCAGGCCGCGGAGCACGGTCCAGTGGTCGGCACGGCCGTCCTGCCCTCGCAAATCAGCGGCATGCCTGTGTGACCCAGCAGCCTTGATCGAACCCTGAATTGTCATCCCTCGTCCCATTAGGCCCAAGTCCGCAGTCCCGAGCCGCACCTGAACCTTGAAATATCCTAGAAAGCCCTGCCTACCCGCGCGGCTGGCGAGGAAAGCAACTCACCCTGCCGCACCCCTGCAGCCGGGCGCCTGTGATGCCTTCGAGCCATATATGTGCGCCGGCGAGACTTGGCGAATCCCGCCCCACTTTCCGCGTGACGGCCTTCGAAAATTGCCATGCGAGGGAACCGGCAGGAGTTCGCGCGGGTTGTCATACCCCGGGTACATCAGCCCGGCAAACTCTCGTGCGGATCGCCTTCCAGCATCCGGTCGCGAAAAACCGCTCGCGATCGGGGGACGGTGCTCGACTTCAAAGTGGGCTGCACGCCGTAATTCGGTCCGGCTCCAGGCTTACTAATTGAACCAGGGAGACCAATATGTAGTGGAATGACGTTGAAGCGCTACGGCGAGGAAACGAAGAACAAACAGGCAGTAAAAATGCAAAAACTTGTCAGCCGGGGCCCTATGGGCGGAGTCCGGAATATTTGCGTCTATTGTGGGTCTGGTGCCGGTGGCAAGCCGATGTATGCGGAAGCGGCCCGTACACTTGGCCATTCACTTGCCCAGGAAGGTATCGGTCTCGTCTACGGTGGCGGCAGCCTGGGCCTCATGGGCGAGGTCGCCCGAGCGACGCTCGAGGCCGGCGGGCGCGTGACCGGGATCATTCCCGCATTTCTCTCCGAGCGTGAGCAGATGCTGCGGGATGTCGACGAGCTGGTCGTCACGGAGGACATGCACGAGCGCAAGATGCTGATGTTCCAGAAGTCGGACGCCTTCGTGGCGCTTCCAGGCGGGATCGGAACGCTCGAGGAGCTCGTCGAGCAGCTCACGTGGTCACAGCTCGGCCAGCACCAGAAGCCAGTCATCATCGCCAACATCGACGGGTTCTGGACACCATTCCTGCGCCTGCTGGAGCATATGCGATCGGATCAGTTCATCCGGCGGAACCTGGATGTCAGGTGCACGGTCGTGGACCGGGCGGAGGACATCGTACCGATGGTGCTGAAGACGGCCCCGGGCGAGCCTCGGGAGACGGGCGACGAGGTTCTTATCTCCCGCATGTAGCCGCGAGCTGGCACGGTCGGTTGTCCACCGGTGTCACCGCTCGTACGTTGGACTAAGCTCGAGGGAGATCGAATCAGCCGCCCCTAAGGATACCAGCCAACTTGCATCACCTGCTCGACGATACCGCACGCCGCTCGCACAAGCTGCGCAACAGGCTGCATTCGGTGCTTCTGCTGGCCGGCCTCGGCGCCGTCCTCTGCGTCTCGGCTATTCTGGTATGGGGTTGGGCCGGCCTCCTCTGGGCACTGCTGGCGGTCGGGCTGCTCATCGTCCTGGCGCCGCGCGTGCCCCCGGAGGCGATCAAGCGGATGTACGGGGCCCGCGAGGTCGATCCGCGGTTTGCCGGCCGGGTGGGGCGGGTGATCGAGATCCTCGCCGATCGCGCGGGGCTCTCCTCGACGCCGCGGCTCTATGTCGTGCCGAGCTCCACGCTCAATGCCTTTGCGGCGGGCAGCGAGGAGAATGCGAGCATCGCCGTGACCGCAGGCCTGCTTCAAACGCTAAGCCTGCGCGAGCTCGCCGGTGTTCTCGCCCACGAGATGAGCCACATCCGGAACAGCGATCTCTGGGTCATGGGTCTGGCGGATGCGATGAGCCGGTTCACACAGGCGCTGTCGACGTTGGCTGTAATTCTCGCCGTCTTCAATGTCATGGGCATGCTGGTCGGTGTCGAGTTCATTTCCTGGTGGCCGATTCTCGTGCTCTATCTCGCGCCGCTCGTTTCGAGCCTCCTGCAGCTCGGGTTGTCGCGCGCCCGCGAGTATGACGCGGACCTCGAAGGTGTCCTGCTGACCGGCGATCCCCAGGGACTGATCTCGGCCCTAGCCAAGCT
>JAEVZQ010000075.1 GCA_023392135.1 Pseudomonadota bacterium
AGTCTGGTCAAGATTCTGAGAGGTGGACTGATCTCTTAACGAGCGGACGACTGAGGAGTTCCGGAGGGCACCGTCATCCGTCACTGATCTGATACGCTTCGGAAGAAATTGGCCCCTGCCGGGACACGGGCGGCACTATGACGGGGTTGACAATCGGGTGTAATTTCTTAGAACATAACAAGAACGCAGAAATTGTATCGCAGCTGCCGCTATGGCTCAAGCTACTGAGAAATCTCGTGTTCCTCCCGGTCCAGCGCCCGACACGCGTTCGGCATCCGCGCGGCTGACCGATCCGAGGCAGACGGCCATCAGCCTGCGCAAGAGCATGCTTGATGACCTGCGGCAACGGATTCGCAGGATCGAGCGTAATGGCGGCGTGACCGTACAGGAGCCGGCGCTGTCGCCTTCAACTCGTGATGGCTATGCAGGTCCTGAGGCCGAAGGGCGCGCACTCGGCCCCGTATGGCAGCTCGGAGCGGGTGAGATCGATGCCCTGCTCGGCCCTGACGGCCTCGAAATCGGCGGGGTGCACGAAATAAAGCCCGCCTTTCGTGAGCCGGGCGTGAGTTCGGCCGCGGCCTGGGCCGCAGCGTTTGCCTTCTCCTTGGCTCTCGGGGTCCGCCGCAGTGCGATGGATCGCGGCAGGGCGGGAAGTCCAATCCTGTGCTGCCGTCCTGTAGCCCTGGCCAATGAGCTCGGCGGCCTCTACGGCTCGGGGCTCAGAACGCTCGGGCTCGCGCCCGATCGCCTCGTCATCGTCGAGACAGCCAACACGGCGGACACGCTATGGGCCATGGAGGAAGGACTGAGGTCGGAGAGCCTGGCGCTCGTTATTGGGCTGCATCATGCTGTCCCGCTCACGCCGGCCCGGCGCCTGGCGCTGGTGGCTGCCGCACACCACTCGCCCTGTCTTCTTCTCACGCACCCCCGCACCGAGTCGACGGCCGCAACGGCAACGCGCTGGCGGGTCGGGCCAGCACCGAGTGGGCCGCATCCTTTTGATCCCCATGCCCCGGGCGCTCTCCGGTTCACGATCGATCTCGAGCGCTGCCGGGCGCAGCCGCTTTCAGCCGCAACAGCCTCTTTTAGTTTGGAGTGGTGTGATGAGGCGCTTTGCTTCCGTCTGGCTCCCGGCATGGCCGATCGAGCGGATGCGGCGCGTAGATCCGGACGCGGTGCCCGATGACCGCCCGCTCGCACTGGTCGAAGCGAGCGCACGGGGCATCGTCATCGTCTCCGTCAACCTGCCGGCACGTGGCGAAGGCATTCGCCCAGGTCAGTCCCTCGCCGATGCCAGAGCCATCTTTCCGGGGCTGCTGACTTGCAAGATCGAGCGCGATAAGGATCAGGCCGTCCTTGTCGCCCTTGCCCGCTGGAGTGGTCGCTACGGTCCGGCCCGAAACAGCGTTGGAGACAAGGGCCTCTGGATCGATGTCACCGGCGTGCCCCACCTTTTCGGCGGCGAGCACCGCCTGATGAGCGACCTTGCCGGCCGCCTCCGCACCTTCGGACTGACTGTCCGCGCCGGCCTTGCCGATACGCGCCTCGCGGCCTCGGCGCTGGCCCAGTTCGCCCCGGTCGAAGAGGAGGGTTTCGCCATTGCGCCCGCTGGCCAGATGCAGGGTGCACTCGCCGGTCTGCCTGTGGAAGCGCTCGGACTGGAAGACGATTCAGTACTCCTCCTGAAACGGCTCGGCTTGCGCCGCATCGGCCAGCTCTATGAGCTCCCGCGTGCCGCACTGGCCCGCCGCTTCCGCGAGCTTCGGACAGGCCGCCGCCGGACGAAAGATCCGGCCGGCCTTGCGGGCGCGGTGCTGGCCCGTCTCGATGCTGCCCTCGGGCAGGCGCCGGAAGCCAGATGCGTGCTTTCCGAGCCCCCTCGGCACCTTGCCCGACGCGTCTTCTCCGAGCCACTCATCTCAGCGGAGGGGATCGAGAGCGCCGTCACAGATCTCGCCGCAAACCTGTGCAAATTGCTCGACCAGTCCGCCCATGGTGCACGCCGCCTGCAGCTTTGCCTCTATCGCGTCGACGGTACCATGGCCGAGGTCCGAACCGGCACCAGCAAGCCCTGCCGCGAGCCTACCCATCTCCTCCAGCTCCTGGCCCCAAAGGTCTCGACCATTGATGCCGGGTTCGGCGGCGACGTGCTGACACTCGAGGCCACAAGCCTCGAGCAGCTCGATCCTACGCAGGCGTCCCTGACTGCCGGGTTGGGTTTCGATGCCCATGGCGACTCCGCGCAACTCATCGACAAGCTCGCCAATCGCCTCGGGGCGGAGCGCGTGGTGCGCGTTGCCCCTTGCGGCAGCCACATCCCCGAGCGGGCCGAGGTCCGTATTCCGATATTGACTGCGAAAAGGCGTCCGGAAGCGCGATCTTCGGCACAGCAGTCCAGTCCGCATGGCCCCGCTCTCGTCCGCCCGGCGCTTTTGTTTGCCACGCCCGAGCCGATCACGGTTCTTGCCGAGGTGCCAGAGGGCCCGCCGGCGCGATTCACATGGCGGCGCGTCCGCCATACTGTCGCCAGGGCCGAGGGACCGGAGCGCATCGAGTCAGAATGGTGGCGCGCGATCGGGAACTCCGCCAAGCCGCCCCGCCCGCGGGATTATTACCGCATCGAGGACGACCGCGGCGGCCGCTACTGGGTGTTCCGGGAAGGGCTCTATGATCGCAATCCCGAGGCCCGGCCGCCGGTCTGGTACATGCACGGGCTGTTCGGGTGAGGAGCGCCGGCATGTCTTCCCCCGCACACGCCTATGCCGAGCTGCAGGTCACCACCAACTTCTCGTTCCTGCACGGCGGCTCTCACCCCCACGAGCTGGTCGTCCAGGCCAAGGCGCTCGGCCTCTCCGCGGTGGCCGTGACCGACCGCAATACGCTGGCTGGCGTAGTGCGCGCCCATACGGCCGCCAAGGAGGCCGGCCTGAAGCTGATCGTCGGCGCCCGACTCGATCTTCAGGATGCCCCGAGCCTGCTCTGCCTGCCCACCGATCGCGCCGCCTACGGCCGCCTCTGCCGGCTTCTCACGCTCGGGCAGCGGCGGGCGGAAAAGGGGCAGTGCACGTTGCTTCTCGATGACGTTGTCGATCACAGCGAGGGGCAAATCTTCATCGCCTTGCCACCTCAGGAATGGAATTGGCGCGAGGCGGAATTTCAGGAAGAACAAAGTCCCGGCGCCACGGTGCTTCCGTTTCCAGCCCGCACACAACTTACTCCCTCTCCCCAACGCGGAGAGGGTTGGGGTGAGGGGGTTCCGACGGACGCAGCCAAATGGATTCGCCCGAGCAAGCAGTCCCTCGAAACCGAGCTTCGACGCACCAAAGAGGCGCTCTCGCCGGCTCCCGTCTATCTCGCGGCCTCACATCTTTATCGGGGTTACGACCGCGCGCGCATTGCCGCCCTTTCCCGGCTGGCCGAATGCGCAGGCACGCCGCTCGTGGCCACCAACGAAGTCCTCTATCATGTGCCTGAGCGCCGACCCCTGCAGGATGTGCTCACCTGCATTCGCGAGGGTACGACCATCCGCGAAGCGGGCCTGAGGCTCGCGCCTAATGCCGAGCGCCACCTGAAGGGGCCATCTGAGATGGCCCGGCTTTTTGCCGGCTATGAAGAGGCACTCGCCCGCACGATCGAGATCGCCGATGCCTGCCGTTTCTCGCTCGACGAGCTCGTCTACGAATATCCCGACGAGCCGGTGCCACCCGGCAAGACAGCCCACTCCCACCTCGAGGAGCAGACCTGGGAGGGCGCGCGCTGGCGCTATCCCGATGGGCTTCCGGACAAAGTGGCCGCCCTGATCCGGCGCGAGCTCGATCTAATCGCTCAGCTCAACTACGCGCCCTACTTCCTCACCGTCTACGACATCGTCAAGTTCGCGCGTTCCCAAAACATCCTCGCCCAGGGCCGCGGCTCGGCCGCGAATTCCGTCGTGTGCTACTGCCTCGGCATTACGGCGGTGAACCCCACCGAGATCGACGTTCTATTCGAGCGCTTCGTTTCGCCCGAGCGCAAAGAGCCGCCCGACATCGACGTCGACTTCGAGCACGAGCGGCGCGAGGAGGTGATCCAGTACATCTACGCCCGCTACGGCCGCGAGCGCGCCGGCCTCGCCGCCACTGTTATTTCTTACCGCGCGCGCTCGGCAGTTCGCGAGGTGGGCAAGGCGATGGGGCTGTCGGAGGATACGGTCGCGGCGCTCGCCGGCATGGTGTGGGGCATCTCCGGCGGGACAGTGCCGGAGCAGCACGTGCGCGAGGCGGGCCTTGATCCTCGCGATCCGCTACTGGCTGAGGTCCTTGCGCTTGCCGACGAGCTGATCGGTTTTCCGCGACACCTTTCTCAACACGTCGGTGGATTCGTGCTCACCCGCTCGCTGCTGTCGGAGGTGGTGCCGATCGGCAATGCGGCAATGGAGGACCGCACCGTCATCGAGTGGGATAAGGACGACCTTGCCGCCCTCGGCCTGCTCAAGGTCGACGTGCTCGCCCGCGGCATGCTGACCTGCATCCATCGCGCCTTCAATCTCATCGCGACCCACTATGGCGAGCACTGGACACTTGCCAACATCCCGCGCGAGGACTCGGAGGTCTACGAGATGCTCTGCCGTGCGGATTCCATCGGCGTGTTCCAGGTGGAAAGCCGCGCGCAGATGAACATGCTGCCGCGCCTCAAGCCGCGCACCTTCTACGATCTCGTCATCGAGGTGGCGATCGTGCGGCCCGGCCCAATCCAGGGCGACATGGTGCACCCCTATCTCCGGCGTCGCTCGAAAATCGAGCCGGAGGTCTATCCCTCGCCGGCTCCCGAGCACGGGCCACCCGACGAACTGCGCCAGATTCTCGGCAAGACCAAGGGCGTGCCGCTGTTCCAGGAACAGGCCATGCGCATCGCCATGGTGGCGGCGAAATTCTCGGACGCAGAGGTCAACGAGCTTCGCAAGGCGATGGCCACCTTCCGCCGCGCGGGCACCATCGGCAAGCTGGAGGACAAAATGGTGAGCCGCATGGTGGCGCGCGGCTACGATCCCGCGTTTGCGGCGCGCTGCTTCAGCCAGATCAAGGGCTTCGGCGAATACGGTTTCCCGGAGAGCCACGCGGCCAGCTTTGCCCACCTCGTTTATGTCTCCTCCTGGATCAAATGCCACTACCCGGCGGTGTTCGCCGCGGCGCTCATCAATTCACAGCCCATGGGCTTCTATGCCCCGGCCCAGATCGTCCGCGATGCCCGCGAGCATGGCGTCGAGGTGCGCCCGGTGGACATCAACTTCTCCGGCTGGGACTGCACGCTAGAGCCCGTCGCTGATGCAGGCGAAAGGCCCGTGCTCGCACTGCGGCTTGGTCTGCGCCAAGTCGATGGCCTCATAGAGGACGATGCGCAGAAGATCGTTTCGGCGCGGTCGAAGGTGGAAGGAACCCTGCCGGGGGCTAACGTCGGATCCCCCGCACCCCAACCCTCTCCCCACCCGGGAGAGGGGGTGGGCAGGCTATATCGCGACGAGCACGACTTATGGGTCCGCGCGGGCGTGCGGCTGGCGACCATAGAGAAGCTGGCCGCGGCCGATGCGTTCCGCTCGATCGGGCTCGACCGGCGGCAGGCTTTGTGGGAGGTGCGTGCCCTGACAGCGGCTCGTCCACTGCCGCTGTTTGCCTGGGGTGAGGCACGCGAGACGGGTATGGAGAACCGCGTCGACCTGCCGGAAATGCCGTTGTCCGAGCATGTGGTGAACGACTACCAGACGCTGCGGCTGTCTCTCAAAGCGCACCCCGTAAGCTTCCTTCGCCCTGAACTCGCGGCCGCGCGGGCCATTCCATGCGATGGGCTGCGCAACCTCAAGGACGGCCAATGGGTCAGCGTCGCGG